>JANMEM010000135.1:0-22552 GCA_031376985.1 Hyphomicrobiales bacterium | reverse complement strand
GACCGCTTGTTCAAAGGCTTCAAAACGTTGGGTTTCGAGATGGGCTGCGATGAAGTGAGCCCTGTCATTGCAGTGAAATGCAAAGATGAGATTTCAACCATTCAAATGTGGAATGCGATTTTGGAAGCGGGAGTCTATGTCAACATCGCCCTGCCACCCGGAACACCAAACCGGTTGTGTCTTTTGCGCTGCTCGGTTTCGGCCGCACATACATTTGATGACATCGACAAGATCATTGATGTGTTTGGCCGCGTCGTGAAGGGCTGATTATTTCAGCGTGCCCTTGTGGAGCAGTTTCGGCAGTAACGTGATTGACGCCAAAATCGGGTGGCGGCGTTGCCAGTCGGTCACTTCAATTTTCACGCCGGAGTGGCGCTCGATTTTCCAAGCAGCATAGTCAGCTCCACCTCGGAATGTGAAGGCGGCTTTCAAGAGACGCATGACGGACAACAGCTTGCCTTGCCAACGTCGCGTGGACCATGGGCGATATGAAATTACAGTGGGTGACGCGAGCTGGCCAATGCGTTCAAAATGCTCGCGCTGCATATCGACGATCAGTTTGGCACGGCTTGGGTCTTCCGGGCGCAATTCAGTCGGATAAGTATTCTCGAACAATTGCACCCATTGGTCCCGTGTCGTTGAACCCGGCGCCAGTCTTGTTGCATTGGCCTGTGCCGTGTTCATGGCGCGGGCAAGAAGTTGATACACCCGTTCACGCGCCACCTCGTCCTTTGCCCACAGCAACCGCATGGGTTGCGCAAAGCGGGCCCAGAAATAGGGGTTGGCGATGTCACCTTTCAGTTTGCCCGCAAGTTGTTCCATGGGCAACACTGCATATTTTGCGCGGTAGGACTTTCCGTCAAGCACATGTTCTGTGTAGTAGACATTGGGTGGAACCCAGCCACACAGCAAGCGTGAGAGTGGATTGAGGCTGACGCTTGTTGCGTCTTGGGTCAAGACGTAGAAATCGATCAAGGTTTTTTCAGGATTTGAATCCCGAAAAGCTGAGCCATAGGCCAGAACGGCGCTGACGGGTTGGTGATGTTCTGCCACTTTCTGTGCCATTGCAGCAATGGCTTGATGCACAGGCTGCTCCACGACTTTTTTTGCAAACTCCAGCAATGCATCGGTCATGCCGAAATATACTCAATGCTTGGCCCGGCTTCGAGGCGCAGTGGTTCGTCCGTAGGCGGATCATAAAATTCGCCATCAATTACAAACGGAGTTGGGCAAGTGACTTCGCAGGACTGGCAACTCGTGCTGGTGGAACCGGGAGGGCCTTTGCGGGTTTCAGCGCCATAGAGTGAAGGTACAATCCATCGTGGAATGTTGGGTACAGGATAAGGCATGGTGGTGGTGCGCAATGGCGCTGATGTCCCACCCCAAAAAGGTTTGGCACCCAATATCAATTTATCCAAGGTGGTTGCCAACATCAGCAACTGTTTGCCGTCACACAGGGTCTGACCCTTGCTGCACAGCCGGATAGGATAGGGTTTGTCGAAGCGATTGGGATCGTTTGCATTAGGCGCAAGGAACACGCTTTTTGACAAGACGCTGGCCAGCGTTGCAAAGGTGGCAAAATGGCCGCCCACACCCCTGTCATTGAAGGCAATCTGACAATAGCGAGTGGCTTCCGCCACTGCTCCCGTTCCGAAAAACATACCGTGCAAAGCTCCACGGCCTTTGGGGTTTACAACCCTCACAGTGTGGCGAACCTGCACATCCTTCGGCTGGACGTTGATAATGAAACTGGCTTGGTCAGCAATGGATTTCCGGCGGAAACCCAAATCTGCTGCCGTCATATTGGTGGTGCCATGGGGAAGCAGGCACAAGCGCGGCAATGATGTGAATTGCCCGCTTTCTGCAAGCCACGTTTGGATAAATTGTATGGTGCCATCGCCGGAACTGATGAAAATATCGGTGACGCCATTTGATGCGAAACGGCTGAGTGCTGCTTCAATATCATGGAAAGACCGTATCACCATCACATCCGCGCGCCCTGGATTTTGCTTCAACACTTCCGCCAAAGCCAAGCCCTTGCCACGACCGCGGCCAGCTTTAGGGTTGATGATGACGCCGGCTTTGCTCAAGGCTTTGTCATCCACGATTGCAGTGGACCATTGGCTTTCTGAGCAGCAAATGCTTGCAGCAATTGAACGCCATGCAACACCAGACAAATTGCCGTCCAGACTGCCACAGCAAACAGTCCCCAATCAGGCCGTCCTATGATCGTTGCCATTGTGAGCAGGATCAAGTTTGGATTGCGCCGTGCGGTGATCTGCCGGAAGAACGTATCTATCTTGCGCCAGATGTGTATCTCGAGGCCGAGCCATTTGATCGCTGCACCTTCCATGAGGCGTTGCAGAACATATCCACCAAGGATCACGACCATGGTCCACCAGAACAACTCGCTGCTCCATGTAATGCCCCAACTGATCAGGCCATAGGCCCAGGCAAAATACCAGAAGGGCGGATGTACAAGGTCAATACCATGGTCGAAAATGTCGCCCCACTTTGAAGAGGTCAGCGTGGTGCGCGCCAGCTTGCCGTCAACGGTATCAAGAAAGGTCATGGCCCAGGCCGCAGCAAGTCCCAACGCATAGTGGCCATAAAGAAACAGCACAAATGCAGCCACTGTCATGATAGCGCCAACTGTGGTTACCATGTTGGGCGAGATGCCGCGCGGTGCCAGCCAGCGCGTGACGTGGAAGGCGGGGCGGGGCCAAACATGTTTGGTCACAAGGTCGGTTGCGCCCTTATAGGTGCCCATGAACATGCGCCATTCGACGTCGGCCCGATTGCTTTCGGTCAAGGGCAGGGCATAGGGGGTTTCACGTTTTCGCAATACGGACCAGAAATTTGTATCCATGTCTGATGGCGCACGCATCAGCAATCCAGGTCGTTGCAAACTTTCACCGGACAGCATTGCTGAAATCACTGCTTCTGAATCGCTTGCCCTGACATGTGCTGCCAAGACTTTGCCTCCGGTCACTGCTTCAGATGTAATTGCAAGGTTCGGGCGCTTGATCAGGGCGGCAATCAATGGCTGGTCCAACACGCCGTTGGCATTGACCAGAATTGCAGGGCCGCGATGCGATGCCAAATCAGATTGAGATACTTCTTTATTGAGGCCTGCGCGGCGGAATTGTTCACGGATGCGTTCAGCCGAGGTGCGGCCAAAAAGCTTCTGTCCATAGGAGCCGATGATGCAAAACGCAGGGGCAAAGTCCCGGGGTGTGTGAACAGCGGCAGCAGCGGTTGAAACGTGGACTTCCTCAACAACAGCTTTTCCCACTGTTGCCTTTGGTTTTTTTGAAGCTGCCTTCTTTGTCGTCTTCTTGGCGGTTGCCACGCTGTAATCCTGTTTTAAACCCGTTCTGATTTGCTGAGTAGATACAGCGCCACGCAGCTAAAAACCAGCACAGGAAGCCAAGCCGCCAGCCACGGGAAAACCACACCCAATTCGCCGATTGACATGGCGATGCCGTCCAAAATGAAGAAGGAGAATCCCAACCCGACACCCAAGGCAAACAAGGTGCCAAGCCCTCCGCCACGACGAAAGCGGGTAGACAGTGGTACAACCAGCGCCAACATGACCAAGCTGACAAAAAGCAAGGAGACGCGCTTGTGCCACCAGGCTTTGTAGACATAGGCAGGGCGGATACCAAAACCATCGTTTGCGATGAAATAGGACAGATCACCCAGTGTCATTTCCTCCGGATCGCCGGAACGCGAACCGGCTTTTGCTGCGCGCATGGTGCCATTGTACAAGAGTTGCGTTGACCGTTTGGGCGGTGCTGAAACCCTGCCATAGATCACGGCGTTCTGGAGATTCCAACCCTCTGCAACACGCGATGCCGACTCCGCATAAATCTGTTCGAGTAAAATACCACTGGCGTCACGGCGAAAAATTGTGACATCGGACAAGCGCGAAGAATCCCTGTTGGAACTTGCGGCGCGCATGATGTCATTACCTGATCGGAGCCAAATCGGATCCTTCTCGCCAATTTTCAGTTTCTTTTCGCCATAGTCTGCGATGCCCCACGACCGGAGTGTTGGAGCGGCGGCTGGCACCAAGCGATCAACGAGTGTGAAGTGAAGCAGACCGATCAACACTGCAAGTGGCGCCAAACTTCCAATCAGTCGCAAGGGCGAAAGTCCAATTGACCAAATAGCCGTGATTTCATTTCTGTAACTTAACTCGGTCACAGTCAGAAGCAGTGCAAGCAGAAGGCTGATCGGCAGAAAGGTGGCCATTGTGCCGGGCATACGAAAAGCAATATATTTGCTGATCATGCCAAGGCCCCCATCATTTACATTCAGAATTTCCTTGGCGTAGGCCACCACTTCCAGCGTCAGTACGAAGAGCGACAAGCCCAGAAGTATGGGCAGGAAGCGCAACAGGATCATGCGGGCTATCATGCGGGCGACGCGATTCATTGGGCTGCTCCCCAACCCAGACGCAGCTTGATTTTTGCAACCAGACGGGACGTCCATTCGCTGATGGGTAGGAAAATATTGTCCAGACCATCGCCTGCAATACTGAAACTGGCTTGCCAGAATCGCCAGATAGAAAATACGGTCAGTACGGACATCGGCAACCACATTGACACCCAAGGGGAAAGTGTTCCCAGCTTTGCAGCCAGTGCGCCCTGTTCAAGAATTTCATGAAATGCCACCAGAAGTACCAGTGCAATTGCCATGCGATAGGCGCGCGGACTGCGTGCGCGACCAATTGCAAATGGTATTGCGAGCACGGGCAAAATCAGCATGGCGATAATGTTGATGATGCGGCGGTGAAACTCGGCGTGCATGGCGTTTATTGTCGTTGACTTCGGTGGGTTGTCCATCGCCGCATATATTTCCGGCAGCGTCATTTCCCGTTCATCTTCGCCTCTGGGGCGGAACAGATCTTTGGAGACTTTGCCCAATGGCGTATCAGTCTGACCAAATTGGGCTACGCTTGCGGGCACTGCTTCGCCACCTGGTGTCAAGGTCGGCCAACGCTCGACCAAAAGCCGATGCCCGTCATTCAGGCGCAGTATGGGGCGATTTTGACCCGGCACGGTGATTAACTTGCCGGCTGATGCAGTGAGTGTTTCTGAACCACCCGGGCCATTGTAGTCAAAGACGAAGATATGTTCGAAACTGTTGTTTGTACGGTCGAGTTTATCAAGAATAAATGTGCGATTGCCCGACTGCATGAACACACCTTGCTCGGCCAAATAAAACGCATCGACATTTACGACATCAAACAGAACGGAACGATAGGCATAGCGGGTTTGTGGCTGAATCCAGCCAAACATCGCCAGCGATGCAAGGCTGAACAACAATGCCATAATGAGTGCTGGCCGCAGCAGACGATGCAAGCCGATGCCTGCCGCCATCATGCCGTCAATCTCATGGTTCTTGGACAGCTTGTTGAAGCCAAAGAGCAAGCCGAGAAACATTGCAGCAGGAATGGCAGTTCCAAGGTAGTGCGGCACAAGATAGGCCAGCAACTCAAAGACCACGCCGAAGGAGTTTTTTTTACCAAGTGTCAGGTCAAGCAGACGCACCAGCCGTTCGGCAAGCAAAACCAAAAGGCCAATGCCAAGACTGGAGAGCAGTGGCATGGAAATTTGCCGCAGCACATATCTGTCGATCACCGTCAGCAATTCGTAGTGCCTTTGAACATCAATGGAGAGTGGGGATTATACAACTTGCGCAAAGGCGTCCAGCAGGGAAGCGTGGAGCGTTCGTCTGGTCCTTTCCGACAGTGCGGGTGATGATTTGAAGTCGGGAACGCCAGGCCAGCCGGGATCCGGGAATGTTGTGCCATCGAAATCCTGTGATGCGCTGTAGCGTGGCAAAACATGAAAGTGCACGTGGGGATCCACCATCATCAAGGCGATGTAATTGATCTTGTCAAATGGACGGAAAACTTTAAGGGCGGTTTCAATTTTTGCGGTGCAGGCCTGCAGTTCAGCATGGGCTTCAACAGGCAGTGTTCCAAATGACGTCGCTGAATGTTTTGAGCACAATATCAGCGCTCCCAAAGTAATCTGTGACGGGCGCAACAGAATGCACCAATGCCTGAAATCCTTTAGCAGTGTGTGTGGGTAACCGAATTTTTCGAGTGTTGCATTCATTGGGTGGGCTTCTTCCATTATGGTGGCAAAAGCGTGACTGTGGGCTGCGCCTCGACGGTGGCGGTGCGCTTGTTCCAGCGGTGTACTGTCATGTCGGTTGACCAGCGGCCTTGCAGGCGGCGGATGTGATAGAGGTTCCATGCTGCCGGTTCATGCAGGAGGTCACCCATGGCAGAAGCAGAAGGAACGCCAATGATGGGTGTGGGTCCGGTTTTTGTTTCGAGCCAGTTCACCATGGCCACGTGATTATGGCCGTGCAACACCAGTTCACAACCATGTTCTGCGAGGACTTCCCTGAGTTCTGCAGCATCGGTCAAAGCTTTGCGCTTGATGGCGAGGCCCGGAAGGGGCGGATGATGAATCATGACGACACGGTAGAAACCTTGCTGCCCAAGCAAGCCCAGAATGTTGCGCAAGTCGCGCAATTGATGCGGCCCCAACGTTCCGGACGCCAGATGATAGCCCTGCGGTTGCCCTGTATTGAGGCCAATCAGTGCGGTTGTGCGACGCATGCGCACAAACGGAAAATGCGAACCATCAGACACCGTGTCATGGCGATCAGAACTCATCCACGGCGCGAAATGTCCTAGCCCCTTTTCCCAAGGGACTGGCACATAGGCATCGTGGTTGCCCGGAACAAAGGTCAGGCGGTCTGGCGAGCCAAAACGCGAAATCCATTTTGCAGCGTTGGGAAATTCAGACCACGCCGCCAGGTTCACCACGTCTCCAGTCAGTGCAATGTGGTCAGGATTGTTTGAAACAATACTGTTTTGTATGGCATCGGCAACCGATGGCAAATGTTTGGACTTGCGGTTGAGAAACCAAGAGAAGCTGCCCAAAATTCTCTTTCCTGCGAAATTCTGCAAAATCATGCGCTTTCGCAAATGTGCGAGGTGGACGTCAGACAGGTGGGCGAGTGTGAAGGACAAGGTCCGGCTTTCGTTGACTTTGGGTGAATCGGATGCGAATGAACCGTCAAGTTAGTCGTTCCCCAACAATGGATTCAAGCATCGTGCGTGTTATCATTCTTGCAGCAGGTCAAGGCAAGCGTTTGTTGCCACTCACAGCCGACGTTCCAAAAGCACTCCTCGACATTGGTGGAAAGACTTTGATTGAGCGGCAAGTGGAAGCATTTGCGGCCAATGGACTCAAGGATTTTGTGGTTGTCACGGGGTATGGTGCCGACAAAATGGAGCAGGCATTGGCGAGCATAGCTTCCAGGCTCGGTGTCAGCATCACTACAACATACAACCCATTTTATGCCGTGGCTGACAATCTTGCGAGTTGCTGGCTGTTGCGCGCCCACATGGACCGGGATTTCATTCAAGTGAATGGCGACAATGTGTTCAGGGGCGACCTGGTGGCGCGGTTGCTGGAACCGACTACTCAAAGCATCAGTGTTGCCATCAACCGGAAAGATGCATTTGACTCTGACGATATGAAAGTAATGCTGGACGGTGCGCGACTGACTGAGGTTGGCAAAACCTTGCCCGTCGATACAGTGGATGCGGAAGCCATAGGGTTTTACATGTTCCGTGGCGAAGGTGTTGCGCATTATGTGAGCGAACTGGAACTTGCCATGCGGGATCCGCAAGGGCTGAAACGCTGGTTTCCGTCGGCGATTGGTTCGCTGGCCAAAAAGGTGCATATTGGCGTGGTCGAGATTTCGGGACTGCGTTGGAGCGAAGTTGATTTTCCAGTTGACCTGCAACAGGCACGGCAACTGGTTTCAGGCTGGAACTGAACGGGCTCTCAAAATTTCGGTCGCCAACTCGTGATCTGACGGTTTGTCAACGTCTATGGCGGCTTCGGCGAAAGGCAGGAACACAGGTTCCACCACAATTCCAAGTGTCCTTGAAATATGGCCAAAAGCACGGGCTGGTGTCAGCAAGCCCAGCGCGAACAGCACGATCGGTGAAAGACCAAAGGCTGCCACGAGTTTCCAGGGTTTCTTGCGGTTGCGCTCCAGGTCCCGCCAGCGTTCCAAAAGTTTCAGTCCGTCTCTGGAATTGACGGCGAACAAGTTACAGCCAGACACACGGGTGCCGCCCAGATTGAAATAGGTGCGCCGGGTTTTGGGATAGGCGGCATTGATGGTTTCGGCAGTGGCCAGTCCCACATTTACGTCGGCCTTGTTGCGGTCTGCTGCCGCCATCATGGAGTTGATCATAGCGGGCGTGAGCAGCGGATGATCACCTGTGGTGATCAGTACCGGAAATTGATTGATGTTATTGAGTGCAGCAATGGCCGATGCAGGTGCCGAATTTTCGGCATCGACGCAAATCACGTCAGGTGCTTCAGGGACTACTTTGGCATTGTCGATGACAATTACAAATGGCTTCTCGATTGCTGTGCCGCGCAAGGCATCCAGCACCCATCGCAGCATTGGCTTTCCAGCAATGTCGATAGTGCATTTGTGTTCGACGCCAAAGGCTTTCGCCATCGGGTCATCAGGCCCACGTCCAGCGGCCAGCACAATGGCGTGCCAGCGGTTCACAGTGCCTTCTCGTAGATGCGATAAGTTTTATAAGGCTTGGCACCTGCGGCTTCGATAAGTCTGCGCACAGGATAGTTGTCTTCCAGTATCCACGACAGTTCAGCAGTCTTGCCGCCGCGTGCCACGTGATAGCTGCGGGCTGCTTCAATGACCAACGTGGATAGCACCGAGCCCGTTGGCGTGCCATGGAATTTGCGACGTACTCCCATCAGTGGCATGCGCAATGAAACAGGTTTTTTCCGGATGATGTGACCAACAAGTTTGGCCCAATTGAAGGGCAGGATTTTGCCATTCATGCCTTTGATCCAATCATTCAAGTTTGGCAGTGTAACCACGAAAGCTGAAGGCTCACCTTTGTAGCTTGCAATGTAGCCGTAGTTGCCATTGACCAGCAGTTTCAGATCCTTGCCCAGCTTGTCGAGTTCAGATTGGGTCCATGGCACGAAGCCCCAATTATTGGACCAGGCATCGTTGAAGACGTCCATGATCAACCGGATTTCATTTTTCATGTCTGACAGTTTCAAGGGTCGCAGCGTAAATTCACCGGATGCCAAGGCGCGTTTTTGCACACGCTGCAAAATAGCGGGAGGCGTTGGGGTGAGATCATAGTGATATGCAATCACGTCCTTGGCTTTCACAAATCCAAGGTGTTCCATACGCGCCGCGTAATAAGGCTTGCCGTGGCCCATCATCATGTTGGGTGGCGTGTCAAAGCCGTCCACAAGCAAACCCATCTCGTCATTGATGGAAAAACTGAAAGGTCCGATTATGCCTGCGCGGCCTTTGGCCTTCAGCCAATCCCCGGCAATTTTGATCAATGCCGCGAAAACTTTAGGTTCATCCACGGCGTCAAGGAAGCCAAACATCCCCTTGTTATCTTTGAGTGTTTCAAGTCTCAGCCTATCGTTCTGCGCTGAAATTCGGCCCACAGGTTTGCCGTCCTTGTAGGCCACAAAAAGCTGCACTTCAGCATGTTCAAAATAGGGGTTCTTGCGCGGATCGAGATGTTCGTCGCGTTCGAGAAACAAGGGTGCCACCCAATTAGGATCACCGGCGTGGACCACGTGGGCAGCGAGCAAAAAGTCATGTTTTGATTTCTTGTCAACAACCGGTTTGACGGTGATCATTTAGATTTTCCTTTTGGCTGCGTGTGCAATTTCGCTTTGCCATCTTTCAATGTGTAAAGCCTGTCCGCAATGCGCGTCCATGCCGGACGATGGGTAATGGCGACAATGGTGTAGCGACCGCGCAATTCGGCGATGTTGGAGACAATCGCCTCTTCCGTTTCGGGATCAAGCGCACTTGTCACTTCATCAAGGATCAGCAGTTTCGGGTTGGTCACGAGGGCGCGGGCCAGCGAAATGCGCTGGCGCTGACCACCAGAGAGTTTGCCACCAAATTCACCCACATCGGTTTCAATGCCATTGGGCAATTGATGGACGAACGCCGAGACGCCTGAAAGCCGCAAGCTGTCTTCCACAGCGGCATCACTCACTTGATCATCATAGAGCGTAATGTTGGCGCGTATCGTGTCATGAAACAGCGCCAATTCCTGCGGCACATAGCCAATCGTTTGACGCCATTTCACTGCATCAACACTGTTGAGATCATCTGTACCCACTCGTATCACACCACTTTGCGGGCGCAACAGCCCCACCAGCAAATCCAGCAAGGTGGTTTTGCCTGCACCGGATGCACCCTGAATCACCGTAATGGCATTAGCTGGAATATCGATATTCAGGCCCCGCAAAACCGGCTGTGTCGTGTGGCTGAAGTCGACATTTTCAAATGAGATATGCTTGCCGATGTCGGGCGTATCTTGCCCTCCGTTGATTTCTCTTTCAGACTGCGCAAGTGCCAGTGCTTCAGATACCCGTACATAAGCGCCCTCAAATTGCGCGGCGATTTGAACCTGCTTTTGCAGCTTGGAAGCGTAGGATACGACCTGAAAAAACAACACCCCAAATACAAACAATTCAGGGATTGAAACGCCCGCTTTCATATGGGCGACATAGGCGCCTCCGCCAATCAACAGCGTAACCAGCAAGTCATTGCCATAAGTCAAGCCGTAGCGGGAAAGACTTGCGGCGTAGAGGCTTTTCTTCAGACGTTGCAACACCTCATCCATATGCCCAAGCAGCGGGCCATAGCGATGCATGGATTTCAGCGCCTTCATGTTATGCAGCATTTCCACAATATCAGTTGTCATGGTGCCGAGGCGTTGTGATTGTTTAAATCCTGAACGACGGGAAATTTTCACAAGTTTCGAAGACAGCAGTGCAACCAGAAGCCCGCCCATTATGCCGGCCACAGCAACCTTCCAGTTGATTAGGGCGGCCACTGTGGCATAGGCGATGATTTGCACCCAGCAGGCGGTTGCTGTAGCAAAAGTCAAATAAGCTTCGCCAGCACGGCTCACGTCATTGCTTAAGGTGGTTGCCACCTGACCACCGCTCTGATTGGCATAAAAGCTCCAACGTGCCTCAAGAATGGCGCGGATCAAACGGCTGCGGAAGGAATTGGCCACCCTGGCCGCCGTAATGCCGGCGTAACTCATGGCCGAGAACAGCAAAATGGAGCGCACCGTCATGATGGCGACAATGAGGATGATCAAATTTGAAAAGCTCGGATCAACCCCTACGAAGGCAAAGCCGTTGCGTATCATCTGTTCAAACACCGATGGATTGCTGCCGCCGGGATTGAGCACGGCACTGGTCACCGGTAACAATGTCCCTATGCCGATGGCTTCAGCAAGACCGCCAATCAACAGACAAAACAGAACGAGAAAGGGCCTGGTATCTGCGGCCTTGAAAAATATGTTGAAGATTTGCCGCATGGGGCTAGGCAGGTCCGGTCGTTTTCAAAATCAGGCGTTTCAATAGGGCTGTTGCATGGTGGATTCAAGTAAAGGCTTAGGTGTCGACGAAGAACACAGGATCAGCCGGAGTCCGATGACCAAATTGCGGCTTCTGCTGGCGAGGCCGATTATCCGGTGGACTCGCAGCATGACGTTGGGCTCACGGACAGCGGTGATCGACGGACAAGGCCGTTTCATGCTGGTCAAGCAGACCTATACGCCCGGATGGATTTTTCCCGGTGGTGGTGTTGAGCGAGGGGAGACGTGTTTGCAGGCCGCAAAGCGTGAGATTGAGGAAGAGGCCGCCATCTTTGCCAAAGGGCCGCTGCACCTGGTCGGCATGTTCAGCAATCACGAACAAATGGCGGGTGACCATCTGGCGTTTTATGTGCTTCGCGAATTTGAACAACGCGCGTTCAAGCCCAACATGGAAATTGCGGATGCGCGATTTTTCAGCCCCGATGATTTGCCCGAACGCATGAACAGCGGCACGCGGCGGCGCATTCAGGAGCTCACACAAAATCTGTCGCCTTCAGAATTTTGGTAATTGACGCTTAATACATCCGCCGCTATGGCCCGCACGAGATGACACATTTTACCCATAGCTTGCGACGACAGAAGCCTCACAGCTGCAACGCCTGACCTCTGAACGGGGGCAGGGCAACTTTCTCCTTTGTTGACAGAGAAATTCCCATGTCGTCACCCTACATACTTTCGCCCACACTTCCCTCAGACCATGATGCCATTGAGCATTTGCTTGATATGTCTTTCGGAACTGAACGGCGGACGAAAACATCTTACCGTTTGCGTGAAGGAAGCACCGCAGTCGAAGGCCTGTCTTATGTTGTGCGTGATGACGAACTTGGTGTGGTGGGTGCGATTTCCTATTGGCCACTGGCCGTGGGAGCAAAAGGCACCAAAGCACTGCTGCTGGGACCACTGGCGGTGCATCCGCAACGGCAGAATTTGGGGATCGGACTGATGCTGATGCAGCAGACTTTGGCCATGGCAAAAGCGACGGGACATCACTTGGTTCTACTGGTGGGCGATGCCCCATACTATGCCCGCGTTGGCTTTGCGCAAGTGCCCGAAGGACAAATGTTGATGCCTGGGCCAGTTGACCCAAAACGACTGCTTGCGCTGGAGCTGGCTATGGGCGCGCTTGCCGAAGCGCTGGGGTTGATGATGGCAGCACATAGATTTGTTGGGTAAAACTCAAAACGCCCGTGTCGTGTGTCATGTACCTGCGCCTTCAGGGAACCAGGTGCCCATTTCCACGTTGATTGGTGAACCAACACGGAGACAATAATGGCTACAAACGAATCACTTGCAACCCTGCACACGGCCCTGATCGATGCCCATAAGGGATATGAAACCGCTTTTGAAAATGCGGAAGCACCAAAGGTCAAAACGATCTTTCATGATATGATGAGCCTCCATGAAAATGCTCACACCGAGGTTCACAAATTGCTGCTGTCTCTGGGTGAAGCTGTTGACGAGAACGGCTCTTTCATGGCCACGGTCCATAAAGCTGTCATTTCTGCAAGATCTGCCTTAGTCGGGCTGGACCAGAATTCCCTGTCCTCATTTGTGGATGGCGAAGAACGTATTGTCAGTGACTATGATGATGCGATTGCCGATATGTCCGAACATACAGAGGCGACATCAGTCTTAAATCGTCAACGGAGTCTGCTCACTGCAAAGGTTGCCGAAATGAAGCGAATGATGGTTTGATAGGCTTCTTTGACAAGTTCTATTTTCGCAGATTGAATTTTGATTATCGACCCTCGCGATACCACATGGCTGCCATGGCCAACAGCAGTACGGCAAGGCTTGCGAGCGTCGAAAACAGCGAAGTTTCACGCACCGCAGTGATCTTGAATTGCTTGTTGTCGCGCAGCGCGGCCCAAGATCCGCCTGCCATCAGACTTCCCGCATCGGCCTTGGTCAAACGGGGCAAGCCGTCTTCTATCCAGAATGCGCCGCTGCGTGTTTGTGTTGTGACGGGGGCCAGAACATCGGCGGTCGCGATGACGTTGCCCGCTTCCTTGTCGTCGCTGTTGCCGATGGCGGCGATGGTGGTCAGAGTGCCGTCGGTGGCCTTATAGATGCCTTGTGAGCCGTTTGCTTTGCGTCCAGTGAAAATGCCTGGGGAGACTTCGGTGGTAGCGATCAATTCATCTTTGCCGTCCGGTCCGGTCAAGGTGATGGGGGCCACGGCGTCGGCCATGGTGCGGCGTTCTATTACGATGTTCTGGCCTTCGCCGCGAATGAGCAACGCTTCCTCTTCAAGGTCTGGTTCCTTCATCAGCCAATGGGCCACGCGGCGGAGCAGTTCCATTTGCGGTCCGCCGCCATCATAGCCACGGGCCCAGAGCCAGCCTTGGTCCGACAGGAATTGTGCCACGCGGCCTTCGCCCATATGACCGAGGACCAGCAGGGGTTTGTTGTCCGGGCCATCCAGCAAAGTTTGCGTATCGACGGCAGGGGTGGCGTCAATCAGGCGGAACCAACGGCCCCAGGTTTCAATACCGTCCGGATTTGAGCCTGCCAGATTTTTGGTGACGGGGTGGCGCAATCCGGGATTGGTAACGTTGGGGCGGAAGGCCTTCTCAGTGACTTCACCCGTGGGGCTCGCTGTCATCACTTCCGCCAAGGGCGAAGCATACAGACCGTCAATTGCTGTCAAATCAGGGCCGGATGAAATCAGCACGGCACCACCGTCCCTGACATATTGCGAGACGTTGGCCAAATAGGCGTCAGGCAAAATTGACTGCAAGCGATAGCGATCAAAAATCACCAGATCAAAACTTTTGATTTTGTCGATGAACAGTTCACGCGTTGGAAATGCAATAAGCGAGAGTTCGCGGGTTTGCGTACCGTCCTGTTTTTCCGGCGGGCGCAGAATGGTGAAATGCACGAGGTCTACGGCGGCGTCCGATTTCAACAAGTCACGCCATGTGCGCTCCCCAGGGTGGGGTTCACCGGAGACAAGCAACACGCGTAAGCGATCACGAATGCCTTTGATGACGGCGATGGCGCGGTTGTTGGAGAGGGAGACTTCGTTTTCGCGGGGTACTGCTGCGATCTCCACAACGTTTTGTCCAGCACGTTCGATTTTCAGATTGAAAGTGTGGGATTCGTTTGCTGGCAGTTGCAGGTTCTGTTCTGTGCCATCTGGCAGGTGGATGGTGACGTCAACGGGTTGCCCCGTGGCAGGTGTATCTTCCACACGAAAGGTGATGGGCTGTTCCTGGCCAGCAATGACAAAGCGCGGGGCCTGTTCGATTATGACGCGGCGGTCGGTCTCGCGTTTTGATCCTGTCAGGAAGGTCTGGATCGGAGCCTTGGCCAAATCGGGCGGCAACTGTTTCGGCACGTCATGGATTTGACCATCGGTGATGATGATGGCACCGGCGTAACGTTCCGGCGGGATCGATTCCATGGTTTTGGCCAGTGCCGCGAAAACCCGGGTGCCATCTGTATCGGGCGTGGTTCCGGTGACAGTTCGTCCCAAACGCAATTCCGTGTGTCCCAGACTGGCAATGCGGTCTTGCACCTGTTTCAACGCGTCTTCGCTCTGCTGGCGACGATTGCCAATGCTTTGGCTGGTACTGTCGTCAACGATCACCGCAACGACGTCGGAAAGTTGTTCGCGCTCGTCTGCGTTCAAAACCGGATTGGAGAGTGCGGCCAAAACCAGGGCCAAGCCGGCCACGCGTAACGGCCAGCCGCGACGGTTGAGATAGATCAGGGCGGCTGTGAGAACGCCTGCAATAACGCAAGCAGCCCAAAACAAGGGCCAACCGACGAAGGGCAGAAATGACATGTTCCAGCCGTTCATTGGCCCAGCCTTTCGAGGAGGGCAGGCACATGCACCTGGTCGGCCTTGTAGTTTCCGGTGAGGGCATACATGACGATATTGATGCCGGTGCGGAAGGCGAATTCGCGTTGGCGGTCCGAGCCGGGAACGACCGCGTTTTGCGGCTCACCATTGTCGTTGATGGCCCAGGCTGCGGCATAGTCATTTGCCCCAATGATGATTGACGAGACGCCATCGGCAGCCCCGGAGGCGACGGTCTCGCCCGTGGTCTGGGTTTCAACCCACGGGGCCGGGCCTTCATAGCGACCGGGGAAACGGTCGAGCAAATAGAAACTGCGGGTTAACACATGTGATGTTGGCACGGGTTCCAAAGGTGGCAAGTCAAGTTTCGACAGAAGTGTTTGCAAGGCGGGATTTCCACCACCGTTGAGGGAAGCATCAAGGCCGCCGTCGCGGGTGTCGAAAAAAATCGTGCCGCCATTTTTCATATAGGAGGTGATTTTGGCGCGGGTGGCGTCGGACAGTGGTTCTGCGTTTTCCGGAACTGGCCAATAGAGTAGCGGATAGAACACCAGTTCATCGGTGTTGATGTCAACGCCAACAGGGTCGGCCAGCGATGCTGATGTGCGGTCTGTCAGGACCAGCGTGAGGCCGCGAAGGCCTGCTTCACTGGTGTCATCCAGATCACTGGCTCCGGTTTTAACGTAGGCAAGCCGCGTTTGCAGGGCCGCCTTCAAATCATTTTCCGAGACGGCCACCTCAGCTTGGGCGGACTGGGGCAAGGGGTACAAGAACGAGAGGGCGAACAGCAGTGCTGCGACTGTTGAAGCGCGTTTCAGGCCGCCACCCAGCCAGATGGTGGCCAGTGTATCGAGCAAGAAAAACAGGGCGGCGGCGGCGAAGAGTTTGGGTGCCAGGTCTTGCCGTGGTGCTGGGGTATAGGGTTGCAAGGTGATGCTTGAGGGCATGGCGGTGAGGGTTGTTGCATCAAGGCTGTGATTGATTGCGCGCTCGCGGCCTTGGTGGACATAAAGTCCGGGCGGCGTTGAAAGTGACGTTGTGGCCTTGTCCATGGCAGCCAGTGTGACGGGTTGAACTGTTCCATCTGGGGCGACCAATGTTCCATCACCGCCCAGCAAAAGTAGGGGAACGAAATTGGCATCCATTGACGTTGAATTGGTTTGAGTTGAAGCAGCGTCGAGACCTGCCACACGCTGCAACATTTGCAAGAACAAACCAGAGAGCGGCAGGTTCGACCAATTGGCATTGGCAGTGACGTGGAATAAAACGACCAAACCTTTGCCGCGCTTTTCAGCCGTCACCAAAGGTGTGCCATCTTCCAGGCTGGCCCAAGTGCGATCCGTCAGGTCAGGCGATGGTTCGGCCAAGACTTGCTTTTGTACCTTGATCGCGGGGTCAATGGCGAGGCCAGCAAAGGGACTGGTTTCAGGGAAAGCGGCGAGGCCTTGTGGCACTTCCCAGCTCAGGGAACTTCCGAGTGAACGGTCACCTTGGCGTAGTGTTACAGGCAGGAGCGAGTCTTGTGCAGCGGCGAGACGGGGGCCTGCGAAACGGAGGAGCACGCCGCCACCTTCAATCCATTTGTTGAGTTTTTGTGCAGTGGCTTCATCTATTGCACCAACGTCAGCCATCACCAACATCGACAAGCCAGCATCTAGGAGGGCTGAGAGTTCAGCTTCGGTTTCGGGTTCCTGCAATTCGGCATAGGGTTCAAGGCCGCGCTTCAAGTAATGCAGCGGAGCCAGGAGAAGTTGCGCGGATTGATTGGAGTCACCGCTTTGCAAAGCGATGGTGCGACGACGCCATCGGTCGTCGAAAAGTTGACGAGCCCCTGCATGATCCTGTCCGTCAATAGCGATGGCGCTGATTTCGTTGCGGAGTGCGGTTGGTAAGTTGATGGTGATTTGCTTCTCGGTGGCGCTGCCAAAATCCACTGGCGTTTCAATAAGAGTGCGACCATTCGTAGCGATGGCTTTGATTGTAGCCGTAGCCGGGCCGGACGGGTTGCGCAGGGCCGTAACTTTTATGTCGTTGGCTTCGAAGCTGAGAGGGGCCAACGCCATGGGCAGTTCGCGTGTTTCGGGTCCGTAGACCAGAAGAGGGGCGATGGATTTGAGGGCTTTTGCGAAGCTCTCAGACGATTTTGCATCAACACCGTCGGAGAGCCAAATCACCGAGGCGACATCTTTGAGATCTGTGGTTTTGACTTTTTCGACAAGGGTCATTCGGTCAGTTGAAAGTGCCAAAGGCTTCATCAAACGGGCGCGATCAAGTGCGTCGCGTGCGGAAAGTTTTATGTCGGACAGTGCACCGATGGCTGGTGCCGTTCCGGCCAACGTAACAGGCGCGCCATCATTTCGCGCCTGTTCCAGAACCTGCAACAGAAAGTCGCGGCGGGTAGGCCATGTTTGTGCCGAGGTCCAGCCATTGTCGATGATCACAAGGCGATGACCTGACGGTAAAATGTCGGTTCCTTTGGGTTGAAGAAATGGTTGTGAGACGGCGAAGACCAGAAGTGCTGCAAGGCCGAGCCGCATCAGCAACAGCCACCATGGGGTTTTGTCCGGAGTTTCTTCCTGTGTGGGCAGGCCCAACAGAATGCGGATCGGGGGGAATTTTATCTGTTGCGGCTTGGGTGGTGTGAAGCGAAGCAGCCACCAGATGATTGGCAAGCTCAACAGCCCGAAAAGTGCAAGTGGTGTGCCGAATTGCAGGGCGTTCAAAAAACCGCTCATGCCGAAGCTGCCGCGTTAAAACGTGCTGCACCGCTGATGTGGGTAAAGAGCGGCAGTAGCACACGGGTCGGGGCTTCGTCCGTGCGGTGGACGGTGAAAGTCCAACCCAATGATTTTGCGAGATCACGCAAGAGTTGGCGATGCTCGCCATAGGCTTTGACGTAGGCGGCGCGGAGGGTTTCGGTTTTTCGGGCGAGATAGGTTGAAGTGGTATCGAAGCCCAGAAATTCGTTGCGGCCATCGAAGGGCAAGGTCTCTTCGGCGGGGTCAGCGATCTGCACGATATGTCCTTTCAGGCCAGCTTCAGCAAGCATGGTCCATGAGCGGCGCACGTCGGCGACGGGATCTAGAAAATCGGAGACCAACAAGGCTGCCGCGCGTCTTTGCCTTGCAGCGGTTGCGGGCAAAGCGACGTCACGTTTTTCAGCTATCCATTCGGCTGTGCGCATCAAGGCCATGCGACCGTGAGCGGCAGCGCGCGGTGAGCCCAAGGCTCCAACGCGTTCGTGCCCGCGCATGGCGAGGGAGGCCATGGCCATGGCAATAATTTGTGCACGGTCCAATTTGGTGACAGTCGCCAGATGCGATTTGTAATCCATGCGTGGACCGGTGTTGGCCCAGGCCCAAAGAGTGTTGGCACTTTCCCACTCGTTCTCGCGGATATAAACCTTGTCGGACCTTGCAGAACGATGCCAATCCACACGCTGGGTGGAGTCACCAAAGCCATAGGCACGATATTGCCAGAAGCTTTCACCGGGGCCTGAGGTTTTTCGTCCGTGAACACCAAGTATGATCGAAGCCGCAACTTTTTCAGCCCGCACCAACAAGGGCGGTAGCGCTTGTGACAGCGCTTCGCCCCGTTGATTCAGGTTGTGGATTTGGGCTTGCGAGACGGGCATTCGTTTCAGCCGAGCAAGGTCTTCAAATGCGTGATGATCTGGCCCATGGATTTGCCATCGGCGCGGGCCTGAAAATTCAATGCCATGCGGTGTTTGAAAACCGGATCGAGCAATTCGGCGACATCATCAATAGACGGTGCGAGGCGGCCATCGAGCAGGGCTTTGGCACGGGCACCCAGCATCAGGGCCTGGCTGGCGCGGGGGGATGGTCCCCAGGCTATGGACTCGTTGATCATGGCATCGGCATCAGGTCCGGGCCGGGCGGCGCGGACGACGCGGAGAATGGCCTCGACGACCTGTTCGCCCACTGGAATTGTGCGGACCAAGCGTTGGGCCGCAATCAAGTCTGCCGTGTCCATCACGGTTTTGGCTGGAGCCTCGTCGTTGCCAGTGGTTGAGAACAACATGCGGCGTTCGGCTTCCAGCGGAGGATAGGAAATGTCAACTTGCACAAGGAAACGGTCCAACTGCGCTTCGGGTAAGGGATAGGTGCCTTCTTGTTCAATAGGGTTTTGTGTGGCCAGCACATGGAAAGGTCCGGGCAAATCATGTCGGGCGCCAGCTATGGTGACGTGGTGTTCCTGCATTGCTTGCAAAAGGGCGGACTGGGTGCGGGGTGAAGCGCGGTTGATTTCGTCGGCCATGAGCAGCTGGCAAAACACGGGGCCGGGAACAAAGCGGAAGGATTTGCGGCCCTTGTCATTTTCGTCGAGCACTTCGGAACCGAGAATATCTGCTGGCATCAAGTCCGGAGTGAACTGAATACGTTTGTCGTCGAGACCGAGCACCTTGCCCAAAGCGGCTGCAAGTCTGGTCTTTGCGAGCCCCGGTGCACCCACCAACAGGGCATGACCGCCTGCAAGAATGGCCACCAGGCAGAGGTCGATCACCTGATCTTGGCCATAGACCACGTTTTTCAAGCTCTCTCGCGCTGCAACGAGTTTGGCCGAGATGTTTTCCAATTCCTGCACGGATGTTGACGCGACGTTGCTGCTGGCCATGGCTTCCACTATGTTTCCCAAATCAATTCATATTCGTAGAGATCAGTCTTATGGATGTATTCTGATGACGCAGCATGGCGCAAAAGAGGCACAACCCACCGATTCTTCAAGGTCAGGACGATGATGGCGGAGGCCCGCGATGCAAGCAACCCTTTGGCAGGGTTAAATGATGTACAGAAAGCAGGTGGGGGTTTGCCGCCGGTGCATCTGTGGAACCCGCCGTTTTGCGGTGACATCGACATGCGAATTGCTGCCGATGGTACATGGTTTTACATGAACTCGCCGATTGGACGGAAGCCGCTTTATACGTTGTTTTCAAAGGTTATTCGGAAGGATGATGACAAGTATTTTTTGGTTACACCTGTTGAGAAGTGCGGCATTCAAGTTGATGATGCACCGTTTGTGGCTGTGCGGATGAGTGTTGAGGGGGTAGGAGCTGAGCAGCGCATTTCTTTTGAAACCAATGTTGATGATCACGTTGCAGTGAATGCAGCGCACCCGCTTCGTTTTGCCGATGAGATGGGAACCGATGGTCTGAAGCCTTACGTGTTGGTTCGCGCCAATTTGGAGGCGCTGGTGAACAGGGCTTTGTTTTATGATCTGGTGGCGCTGGGCGTTGTCGACGGCGAGTGGTTTGGAGTTTGGTCTGGCGGTGTGTTTTTTCCGATGAAGCGGGCCGGAGAGATTGGTGTCACGGCGTGATGACTCTTGATGATTTCTGCAAATGTGCGCCCGCCATGTTGCGTGCTGAGCCGCCCGACACGTGGGATCTCAGTGATGATGAGATGAACAGCAAGGCGCAGATGATTCCTGCTGGTATTGTGCCAAAGCCTGCGGCGGTGTTGGTTGGCGTGTTGGAAAATCGCGGGCCTAATGTTTTGCTCACGCAACGTCATAGCAACCTTTCTAATCATGCAGGACAAATTGCCTTTCCCGGCGGGCGCATGGACGCGGGCGAAACACCTTTGAACGCCGCTTTGCGCGAAGCCGAAGAAGAGATTGGATTAAACAGGCAGTTTGTGGTGCCACTTGGGTATCTTGATGGCTATCTGACGGTAACGGGATATTTTGTTGTACCCGTCGTTGCGCGTATATTGCCGGGATACACATTTACGCCACAGGTTGACGAGGTCGATGATATTTTTGATGTGCCATTGTCATTTTTGTTGGGTTCGCAAAACCGCGAAACACAAACACGGGAATGGAAAGGCATGACCAGATACTATTACGTGTACCCCTATGAGAAACGATATATCTGGGGTGCAACGGCGGGCATGATCAAAAACCTGAGTGACAGATTTCAAAATGCCGCTGCATGAGTTGCCATCTCTTGCTGGTAATGCGTGGCTGATTGAGCCGCGTTTGCAAGCACTGTTGCAGGTGCTGAATGCTGAAGGCGAAACGCGAATAGTGGGTGGAGCCGTGCGTAACGCGTTGTTGGGTGTTCCGGTGGCTGATATTGACTTGGCGACGACACTTCTGCCGGATAATGTTTTGCGATTGGCGAAGGCCGCCGGGTTTGGTGTGCATCCAACCGGATTGGACCACGGCACCGTCACCGTGTCCCTTACAGGGGCTGCGTTTGAAGTGACAACCTTGCGCAAGGATGTTGCAACCGACGGACGCCATGCGGTGGTGTCCTTCACCGATGACTGGGCTGAAGATGCGGCGCGGCGGGACTTCACCTTCAATGCCATGTATTGTGATGCGGAGGGAAAAATTTACGATTATACAAATGGTTACGCGGACATACTCAAGCGCAACGTAAGGTTTGTCGGAGCGCCATCACAACGGATTCGAGAAGACTATCTGCGCATTCTTCGCTTCTTCCGGTTCCATGCCCATTATGGAAAAGGCAAGCCGGATGAGGCAGGCTTCAAGACTTGTGTGCGTCTAAAATCAGGTTTGAAATCGCTGTCAGTTGAGCGTGTACGGCAGGAGCTATTGAAGCTGCTGGTGGGTATGCATGCCATCAAAACCCTGCGACTGATGGCGGAGTCTGGCGTGCTCAAGATTATTCTTCCGCACACGGAGGAATGGCGCGTGTTGTGCCGCCTTCCTGCGGATGCGATGTTACGGCTCTACGTTCTTTCAAAGGAGCCGTTGAAACTCAAAGATCGTTTGCGCCTGTCAAATGTGGATGCGGCACGATTGAAGGTTTTGTCGTCAGCGCCCGACCTGTCGCCGAAGCTCAATGCGGCTGAACGCCGACGTTTGCTGTATCACGTCGGCGTCCAAAATTGGCGTGACGTTGTGCATCTGAGCTTTGCCTGCTCGCGGGCAAAACGTGGTAGTGTGGAGTGGGCAGACCTCTTGGCTTTGCCGGATGTCTGGATGCCTTCCGAACTTCCGGTGAAAGGGGCTGATATTCTGGCAGCCGGCATTGCGCCGGGACCAAAAGTGGGACAGGTGTTGGCGGCGCTTGAGGACTGGTGGGTGGCCAGTGATTTTGCGCCGACAAGAAATGATCTCCTGGCCCGCGTTGGCCGTTACAAAGACTGAACGAGGACGAGATGATTCCAGATATTATTCATATGAAGACCGAAGGTCGCGGGGCGCCGAAAGTGGAGAAGGGTACGCCTGATCCG
>JANMEM010000100.1:0-6379 GCA_031376985.1 Hyphomicrobiales bacterium | reverse complement strand
AACAGCCCTGACATGGATTGACGAAGCGGATGATCGTGTCCGGCGCATCGGTGCCTTGAACACAATCTGGCGCCAGGGCGACAAACTCCATGCCACCTCAACTGACGGGCTTGGTTTTCTGGCCAATATCCGGCAAACCTTACCCCACTTCGAAATTGGAGTAGCGCCTGTCACTATCTTGGGAGCCGGTGGATCAACGCGCGCCATCATCGACGAATTGCTGAGGGCCGGCGTAAATCGCATTTCAATCTATAACAGAACGCAACACCGAGCCCAGGTTCTGGCGCAGCATTTTGGCAACAAAGTTCGATCCGTTGACGAAGATGGTTTTGTCAGCAGGCTCGCCGATACAGGCCTCCTGATCAACACAACATCTGCCGGCATGAACGGCGAGCAGGGCCTGATGCCGCCATGGCAACACCTTAATGAAAAGGCAGCAGTTGCCGACATTGTCTATGCGCCCTTGATCACGCCATTTCTTGTCGCAGCTCAATCACGCGGTCACGCCATTGTACCGGGTCTTGGCATGTTGCTGCATCAGGCGGTCGTCGGCTTCGAGAAATGGTTTGGTGTGCGTCCCGAAGTTACGTCAGAGCTTCATGATCTCGTCGCCCGAGACATTGATCCGGACTACAGGCCATGATCATCATTGGCCTCACAGGTTCAATCGCCATGGGAAAATCCGAAGTCGCCAAAATCTTCAGCAAAGAAGGCATCCCGGTCTTCGATGCTGACAAAGAAGTACATGCCCTCTATGACAGTCCGGAGGGTGCAGCGCTAATAAGGTCCCTTATCCCCGAAGCAATCATTGACGGAAAAGTCGACCGCACTGTTCTCAGCAAACATGTATTGGAAAATGCCCAACGCCTTGAACAGCTCGAAAATATCGTTCACGCTGAAATTGCAAAACGCCGGGTAAATTTCGCCAGCCAAGCCGAGAAGCAGGGCCACAGCATCATCGTCGCTGACGTGCCGCTGTTGTTTGAGAAGTCCGGTGAAAAACAGGTCGACGTGACAATCGTGGTCTCAGCACCTGAAGAACAACAAAGGGCCCGTGCCCTGGCAAGACCAGGGCTGACAGTGAAAAAGCTGGAAGCAATTCTGAAACGACAAATGCCGGACGCTGAAAAGCGCCGCCTTGCAAACTATGTCATCATCAATGACGGACCACTTGACGCCTTGCGACAGAACACCCTTGCCGTACTGGCCAACATCAAAAAGGAACACCGTCTGTGATCCGTGAAATTGTCCTCGATACCGAAACCACCGGCCTTTCCCCCCGCGATGGCCACAAGATTGTTGAGATTGGGGCTGTGGAATTGATCAACCACATGCCGTCAGGAGAAAATTTTCATGTCTATCTCGACCCCCAGCGCGACATGCCGAAAGAGGCAGAGGCCGTGCACGGATTGTCGGCTTCGTTTCTGAAAGGCAAGCCGCTTTTTGCTGCCGTCGCACAGGATTTTCTGACCTTTGTGGCTGACTCGGTGTTGGTCATCCACAACGCCAGTTTTGACATGAGCTTCATCAACGCGGAACTGAAGGCTATTGATCGATCCCCCATTGATATGGGCCAGGTCATCGATACCCTTGCCATCGCCAAGCAAAAACACCCTATGGCATCAAACAGCCTTGATGCATTGTGTAAACGCTACGGCATTGATCTTTCAAGGCGCACCAAACATGGCGCATTATTGGACTCAGAGCTCTTGGCGGAAGTCTATCTTGAACTCATCGGTGGTCGGCAAACGGCACTTGGACTTGCCACACCAACAGCAAAAGCTGGCACCACATTCGCAACACAAAGACTGTCAACCACTGTCAGGTCGAACCCCCTGCCACCTCGCCTGACAGAGTCAGAAAGGGCAGCTCACGCCGCCCTTGTAGAAGAATTGGGTGAAAAGAGCCTTTGGAGGCTTTCTCAAAATTAAGCCTGCTGTTTTTGCTGGGCCATACGGCGCTGATACATCGTGGCAAAGTCAATCGGGTCCAGCATTAGCGGCGGGAAACCACCATTGCGGGTGGCCTCAGCCATAATCTGGCGAGCAAATGGAAACAACATGCGGGGACATTCAATCAGCACCGCCGCGTGCAACAGGTTTTGTGGAAAATTTTCAAGCCGGAAAATGCCAGCGTAAAGCAGTTCTGCCGCGAACACGACCTTGCCTTCACCGGTGGCCTTGGCATCAAGATGCAACTCAACTTCAAAATCATTCGGCCCGAGGTTCTTGGCATTCACATTGACTGCAATATTAATGTCAGGCTGTTGCGTCTGTGGTGCCAGCGATTGTGGCGCGTTCGGATTTTCAAAGCTGAAATCCTTCATATATTGGCCAAGTATCTTGAGAGATGGCTGCGCGCCCGGTGCCGGAGGCGGAGCGCTTAATGTTGGCGCGTTGGCCGTAGGTGCTGCAACGGTTGCAGGTTTGGCACCACCATTGACACGTGGCGGAGCAGGCGGGGCCTTGCCAACGGCTTTGCGAGGGATAGGTTTGGCAGGCTTGGTGACTTTCGCCATGGTAATCTCCGAAAAAAGGTCCGGATGTGCCGCATCCGTTTGACAAGGCTCGTGGACTTACAGGAAGCACCGTTGCGCCGCAAGGTGAGGAAACACGCTTTGATTGGCCGTCCAAGTTCCCTATATGAAGCGTATCACGTCGTGCGGCTGCTCAGTTGCACATCAAAAGCAAAGGTTATCTTATGTTCTCGGTCATGGATCCGCTCAATCTTGTACTCTTGATCGTCGTCGCCATTGTGGCATGGCGTCTGTGGGGCGTTCTCGGTACGCGAACCGGATTGGAAAAGCCCCCCATCGTATTTACTCCGACAGTGGAAAAATCCAAATCCACCGCAGCTGAACCTGCCCTGCAAGGAGAAATTCTGGAACCTGAAGGCAAAAAACCAGTCTGGTTTGGCCACGCCACGGAAGGCAGCGAAATCGCAAACGGCCTTGACGCCATAGCAAACAGAACCCCCGGCTTCACCGCGTCGTCCTTCATCAGAGGCTCGAACGCTGCCTATGAGATGATCCTCGAGGCCTATGCCAAATCTGACAAAACGGCATTGAAACCACTGTTGTCCAAGGAATTGTACGACAGTTTTGCCGCAGCCATTGATGCGCGAAAAGCGGAAGGCCATGGCATGACTTTCCAGTTCGTCGGCGTCAAATCATCCACCATCAAACGTGCCGAACTGATTGCGACCAAAGCCCAAATCGAAGTTGATTTTGCGGCTGAAATGATCAGCGCCACACTGGACAAATCCGGTGATGTTTTGGACGGTGATTCAAAATCCATCCGCACTGTGACAGATCTCTGGACCTTCGAACGTGATGTCACATCCAAGGATCCAAACTGGAAACTGATTGCCACCGACGATAATGGCTGATGCCCTGACACCTGCACGTTTTGATACATTGACCGGATGGACAGATGCAGATGTGTCCAACCCCTTCGAAGCCTTCCGGCGCTCTGCAGTTGAAATACTCGAAACCGGCTCCGGCTTTCGCCGGAATGCCGGCTTCGGAGGTATCCGCGAAGATTGGATTGCTGCCTGTGAAGTAGCGCTGATTGCAGAAGACGCCAAGGTATTTTTTGAAAAGCATTTCCGGCCATTTCGCATCACAGATGCAGAACGCCCACAAGGTTTGTTCACGGGCTATTACGAACCCTTGCTTCAAGGCTCACTGTTACCATCACAAGAATTTCCCGTCCCGGTTTATGCAAAGCCCAAAGACCTTGTTGCGTTCTCAAGCAACGAAACAGCAGCGACAGGATTAAGCTATGGTCGCCGTGTGAATGGACAACCACAACCCTACGACACCCGCAAAGACATTGAAAACGGCTCGCTGTCTGGCAAAGCCGAAGTGATCTGCTGGCTGTCTGATTGGGTCGATGCGTTTTTCATGCATGTTCAGGGACAAGGCCGTGTCGCCCTGCCGGACGGGAGCTTCATGCGTCTGAGCTACGCTGGAAAGGCCGGTCATCCCTATTCAGGCATCGGCCATGTTTTGATCGAACGCGGCGTCGCATCACC
The DNA here is from genome assembly GCA_031376985.1 of Hyphomicrobiales bacterium. Lineage (GTDB taxonomy): Bacteria > Pseudomonadota > Alphaproteobacteria > Rhizobiales > Aestuariivirgaceae > Aestuariivirga. Next base: position 2,344 of record JANMEM010000100.1, on the reverse strand, counting down.
TGACACAATGTCAATGCAGCTATTGCGCGACTGGATGCGCGACAATCCGGATGAGAGCCGCGAACTGATGTGGCACAATAAGTCCTACATTTTTTTCCAGAAGGCAGACGTCACGGACAAGGCCTTGGGTGGCATAGGGGCCGCAAAAGTCAATCTCACACCGCTGCATTCCCTCGCGGTTGACAGGGCGTGGTGGATGTTTGGCACACCGCTGTGGATTGAAACCGCACTGCCGCCCGAAGCGCCAAACCCCAACCTGTCCATAAAGCGCCTGATGATTGCCCAGGATACGGGTTCCGCCATCAAAGGCATCATCCGCGGAGATTTTTTCTGGGGCTGGGGTGATGACGCCACCACCATTGCTGGCCACATGAAAAGTGCTGGTGCCATGACGGCCTTGCTGCCGCTGCCGCTGGCGCGAAAACTGGGCCACAGCATATGAGCCGGAAACCTGTTGAAGCCCCCGATCATGCCCTCTGGGAAGAAGTGACGCGCAGCATCAAGCCCTTGAGCAAGGTGAAGGGCGGAAAAGCTAAGCCAACGCGGTTGGGCAAACCTGCCGAAATCACATCGTCCCATCCCGCCCATGCTGTCACGCACATCTTGGCCCCCAAACGCCGTTCCATTCACGAGGCTCCACCGCCCCTTGCTCAAATGGACCGCCGCACGGCCCAACGCCTCAATCGCGGCCAGATCGAACCTGAAGCCCGCATTGATCTGCATGGCGAAGGTGTTGAAACCGCCCGCATGAAGTTGCTGCACTTCCTGTCAACAGAAAGACACCACGGTACCCGCTTTGTGTTGGTCATCACCGGCAAAGGCGCATCGCCCTATACCCGCCACACCTTGCATGGCACCAGTCATTTTCATACTCCGGAACGCGAGGGTCGGCTGCGCCGTGAAGTGCCGCTCTGGCTGCACGAAGAAAATTTCAGGCTTCACACAGTAGGCTTTCAACCCGCCCACCCCAAGCACGGCGGCGGTGGCGCTTTTTATGTCCGCTTGCGAAAATCAGGCCATCACGAATGACCCCCTTTGGCGAGAGGTTGCGGAAGCTCAGGCTCGAACGAAAAGTAACGTTGAAGGATATGGCGAAAGCCCTGGGCGTATCATCTGCCTATCTCTCAGCCCTTGAACACGGAAAACGCGGAAGACCCTCCTGGCATCTCGTCCAAGGCATTATCGCCTATTTCAATATCATCTGGGACGAAGCGGAAGACCTCCTCAAACTCGCAAAAATCTCCCACCCCCGCATCACCATCGACACAGCAGGCTTGAGCCCCGCCGCAACAGAATTGGCAAATCGCCTGGCCCAAAACATTTCCAAACTTGATGAAGCAAAAATCCAGAAGATGATCAGTACCTTCAACGAAGCTTAGCGAACACGATACAATGATGACCACGGAAACAGCCAAATCGACGTGAATTGCCCCGTATACGCGTACCTGATATGGAAAAGCTGAAAAACGGGCTTCTTTCCTGTTATTTGGCTCATTAGAACGTCCAGAAAGTAAGGTTTTCACGGCATGGATCAGTTGTCCAGCATCACATCGACGGTTATGAATTGCGTCACGCAGCTGAACAGGCAGCTTGCGGTCGGGGACCGGCTTGGCATCTCTCCTGACTCAATCGTGATGGGGGACGGCGGTACGCTTGACTCGCTTGGACTGATCACATTGTTTGTCAATATCGAGCAGGAGCTTGCAAGCAAGCACGGGCTGTCTTGTCCCTTGCTTGATACTGCCACGTCCGAAGAAAATCCGGATGCGATGCGAACCTTGGGCAGGCTTGTGGAGTGGATCACGCAAAACGCCAAGGTTGGTGCTTGATGAGTCGTTTTTTGAAGCTCATCTCTGATTTCAATGTGGAGCCTTTGGCGCGGGTGCTGAGGAATTTGCCGGGGTGGGAATCAACCGTCATTCAGGTGTCACCCTTTGGCCAGGTTTATCAAGCCTTGGCAGAGGCGGTCACAGAAGATATCTGCATAAAAATCCTGTGGGGTGGTGTCTGCAGTTCGTGACGAACTGGTCTCGGCTCATTTTCCCTGGAAACAGGGAAATGGTAGGGAATTTCTGGGAAACTTGACGTCCAAACACAGACCATTGCCCGAAATAAATCTGTTGATTGCGGATATTTATAATTCCGTTGAATTCACGAACAGGAAATTTTCCGTCAAAACAGGGCAATACAGTCGAATAAACAGTGATTTTGAAACTCAGAAACTGGAGAAACGGTTGTACCCATGCTCGATTCCAACTTCTCTGGTGTGCACACCAGGAAACAGAGACAATCGATCCCCAAAGCCACTTGTTGTCATAATATGACGAAAAAGACGCGGGGCAGC
>JANMEM010000085.1:0-3855 GCA_031376985.1 Hyphomicrobiales bacterium | reverse complement strand
GCGTGCAGTGTCACGGCGAAGGGTTCGGCGAAGGCGGCTTCCTCTATGCTTACGCCGTCAGAGATGACATGGCATTGGCTGGCGTCGGCGACCAAGGACTGTTGGAATGCCCCCTGCACATGGGGCATGCGCATGGCGCTGCCGTAAAAGCGCATGTCGAGGCAGTGGTTTTGCTGGCCCTTCTGGCAGTAGAGGCACTGGCCGCAGGGCCGCGATGGGCTGACGGCCACGCGTTGGCCGATTTTGAGCGTGGTGACGCCTTCGCCCAAGGCTGTGATTTCGCCTGCCACTTCATGGCCCAAAACCATGGGCTGTTGCAGGCGAATTGTGCCGAAGCCACCATGGCGGAAATAGTGCAAATCCGAACCGCAAATGCCGCCGCGCTTGATGGCGATGGTGACCTGTCCGGCGTTTGGTGTTTCGGCTTCACGCTCTTCGATGCGAAGGTCATGAGCCTTGTGGATGACGACGGCTTTCATGGATTATCCAGTTTTCACAGAAGGGGGCTTGTCGATGTTATCGATAACATGATAGCGATTGTTCGGAACGTGGGTCAAGGTGGTTGAATGATGTTAGAGCAGGTATTTGGGCTGAAGGGCAAGCGGGCGTTGGTCACGGGATCGAGCCAGGGCATTGGGCTTGCGATTGCAGAAGGCTTTGCCGCTGCCGGGGCTGAAGTGGTTTTGAATGGCCGCGATGTGGCGAAGCTGGATGCGGCGCGGATGGCTTTGTCAGCCAAGGGTTACAAGGTTCACAGCGCTGCCTTTGATGTGACTGCGGAAAGCGACGTGGACAAGGCGATTGCTGATATTGAGCAGCAGCATGGTGCCATTGATATTCTGGTCAACAATGCGGGTATGCAGTTTCGCACGGCGCTGGAGGATTATCCTTCTGAGAAATGGCGCGAGTTGTTTCGCGTGAATGTAGAAAGTGCGTTTCTGGTGGGCAAAGCCGTGGCGCGGCACATGATTGCGCGGAAGGCCGGGAAGATCGTCAACATTTGCTCCGTGCAAAGTGAGTTGGGCAGGCCATCTATTGCGCCTTACACCGCCACCAAAGGTGCCATCAAAATGTTGACCAAAGGCATGTGCGCTGATTGGGCCAAACACAATATTCAGGTCAACGCCATTGGGCCTGGTTATTTCAAGACGCCACTCAATCAGGCACTGGTGGACAATCCGGAATTTTCAGGCTGGCTGGAAAAGCGAACCCCTGCCGGGCGCTGGGGCGATGTGCAGGAACTGGTGGGAGCGGCAATTTTTCTGGCCTCGCCAGCGTCGTCGTTTGTGAATGGCCACATCCTTTATGTGGATGGCGGCATCACTTCGGTGCTCTGACATGTTCAGGGGCGCTGCTGTGGTCATGGGGGTTGCCAGTTGTGGCAAGACCACGCTTGGGCAATTGCTGGCGACACATTTCAATGTGCCGTTTGTAGAAGGTGACAGGCTGCATTCGCCTGAAAGCGTGGCCAAGATGTCGGCCGGAATTCCGCTGACGGATGATGACCGCTGGCCATGGCTTGGCCGTGTGGGCGATGCCTTGGCGGGTGAGACGGCGTCTATTGCGTCTTGCTCTTCCCTGAAGCGCAACTATCGCGATGCCATTCGCACCCATGCGAAACGTGATGTGGCGTTCATTCATTTGCATGGTACGCGCGAAGTTTTGGCGGCGCGGATTGCCGGGCGGAAAGGCCATTTCATGCCCGCCTCGCTGCTGGACAGTCAGCTGCAAACGCTGGAGCTTCCAAGTGCAGATGAGCATTTTATCACCATCGACATCGCATGGCCGCCCGACGAACAATTGCGCCGTGCCATCGCATTTTTGCAGCAGGAGACCGAGTGATGGCTGAAAAAATTGCACTCATTGGTGCGGGCATCATGGGCTCGGCGATTGGCACAAGGTTGCTCGAGTGCGGTCATCGCTTGCAGGTGTTTGATCTCGATGCGGAGAAAGTTTCGACGCTGGTCTTGAAGGGCGCTGTAGCTGCGACGTCACCTGCGGATGTAACGGCGAAAAGTGATTTCATCATTCTCAGTCTGAACCACGCGCGGATCGTGCGGGCGGCCGTTTTCGGCAAGGATGGAGTGGCGTCCGCTGCATCACCCGAAAAACTGTTGATCGACATGTCATCGATTGATCCCGGCGAAACGCGGGATATGGCGGCCCAGTTGACACAGATGGCGTGGGTCGATTGTCCCCTGTCCGGCGGTGTTCCTGGAGCTTTGAGTGGACGCCTCACCGTCATGGCGGGTGGTACTCCTGAAAACTTTGAACGGGCGAGGGTGGTGATGAAAGACCTTTGCGCCAATTATTCCCTCATGGGTGGAAATGGTGCCGGGCAAACTACAAAGCTGATCAATCAACTGTTCTGTGCTGTGGCGTTTCAGGCGGTTGCAGAGGCCGTGAAACTGGCTGAGGCGGGTGGCGTTGATCCTGCCAAAATTCCGGCAGCCCTTGCCGGTGGCCGTGCGGACAATGCCATCATGCGCGAATTCATGGCGAAGTTTGCGTCACGGGATTACACGCCCACGGGCCGTCTGGACAATATGTTGAAAGACCTGGAATCAGTGCAGTCCTTTGCTCTCGCTACGAAAACACCGCTGCCCATGACGAGTACAGTCACGGAAATACACCGCCTGCTGATTGCCATGGGGCTGGGGTCAAAAGACAGCGCCGAGGTCATGCGCCTGCTCGACGGAAAATAGATTCTTTGCATTGACTTCACAGCACAACAGGCTTTAGCATGTTATCGATAACATAAAGAGCCGCAAAAAGCGGATTGTCATGGGAGAATGCGGTGCAGCAGCGCCTGTTGGAGTTTCAGGGCATTACAAAACGTTTTGGCGGCACCACCGCCTTGCGCGATGTGACATTGCATCTTGAAGCGGGCGAAGTTCTGGCGTTGCTCGGTGAAAACGGCGCTGGAAAGTCCACGCTGATCAAATCACTGGCGGGTATTCACACGCCGGATGAAGGGCGCATCCTGTTCAAGGGGCAACCCTATCACCACAAACCGCCAAAGCCGAACGAGAAGCAGCGTGTGGCATTTATCCATCAGGATTTGGGTTTGGTGGAATGGATGACGGTTGCCGAGAACGTAGGCTTGGCGCAGGGCTATTCACGGAAGTCAGGTCTGATCAGCTGGAAGGATACTGAACTTCGCGCCACCGAAGCCCTGGCCATGGTGGGGTGTGATTTTGACCCGACAAAGCGCGTGCAGGATTTAAGCCGTACGGAAAAATCGCTGGTGGCCATCGCGCGGGCCTTGGCGGTGAAAGCGGATGTGCTGGTGCTGGACGAACCCACGGCCAGTCTTCCCGCAGATGAAGTGGAGCGCATGTTCGTGGTGCTGCGGGCGCTGCGCAAGCGCGGCGTTGGCATGATTTATGTGTCGCATCGGCTTGACGAAATTTTCCGCATCGCAGACCGTGTGGCGGTGTTGCGTGACGGTCAGCTTGTGGGGGCGAAACTGGTCAAAGACACAACGCCTACGGAACTTGTGAACATGATTGTGGGACGTGAGGTGAAAGACCTCTATGTGCGGGCCAAGGCGGCGCGGGGCCGTGAGACGCTGCGCGTTTCAAATCTCGCAACATTCGATGCTGGACCTGTGAGCTTCTCGGCACATCAAGGCGAAGTGCTGGGGCTCGTCGGTTTGCGTGGTGCGGGGCAGGAAGCGATCGGTCGGGCCCTGTTCGGTGCAGAGGGCAGTGCGGGGCATGTGACACTGGATGGCAAGCCGCTTGATCTGTCTTCTCCCCTGATGGCGTTGCAGCAAGGTGTTGGCTTGATTGCGCGGGACCGGACGGAGGAGAGTGTGGCCCCGTCATTGTCCATCCGCGAAAACATGTTCCT
>JANMEM010000080.1:0-4416 GCA_031376985.1 Hyphomicrobiales bacterium | reverse complement strand
GGGCTTAAGCCTGGTCAAGGCCATTGCAGCCTATCATCACGCACAGTGTGAGGCCCGGAATTTGAAGCCGGGGTTGGTGGTCACTGTCCGCTTCCCGGGCAGCTATTGATAATTCCACCCAAAAGAAAGGGGCGCACCCTTCATCGTCATTGCTGACAATTTTGGATGCGCCCCTTTCCTGAAGGAACTGTGTATCGTCAGGCTTTACTTGAAAGCCTGAACGCGGGCCACGTGGCCCAATTGGTATCGCTTGACGCCGATATCGGCCAGATCACTGTCCGACAGGCTTTCAATCACGGCACGTTGGGCCTGATAGCCCTTCAAGCGTGAGCGACGCTCAAGCAGGCGTCCGAAAAGGGTGAAACTATTCATGACGCGCGCGAGGCCTCACGGGCAATGCGGGTAATGTCCGAACGGCCAAAGCCGAGGTCGGCCAATTCGCGGGTTGACAGGGATTCGAGTTCAGCCACGGTACGGCTGTACTTCTTCCAAGTGGAATAACGGGTTTTCAGGGTTTCAAACATAGTGATGTCCTTTCGGAGAAAAATTGTTTAGCGGACGGCTTCGCGGGCAATGCGGCCAATGTCAGCACGCATGATGCCGAGGTCAGCCAGCTCGCGGTTGGACAGAGCGGTAAGCTCTGAAACAGTGCGGCTGTAACGCTTCCAGGTGGTGATGCGGGTTTTAAGTGTCTCAAACATGATAATGTCCTTTCGTTTCGATTTTCGAAGCCGAACCTGTTTCGGCTGTATTCTTTGTTTTTTTCAACAAACGAAAGATATGTGCGTTGCAGCAAAAATAGCAATGCTAAATTTGCATGGCTACAATTCCAAATATGATTTCAACATGTTAATCTGTTGTACAGTCCAAAGACAGCCTGATTTCGTAACACTTTGGTAAGATTTAGGGCATTTTTACGACAAAACACCCGTTCTGGGTCTGCGTATGTCACTTGACCGTCACAAATCTGCATAGCGATTCATCAAACTGCACCGCATTGCAGCAAAATCAAAGCGCTTTGAATGGCGTGTTGCAAGTTTTGATTGAATAATGGAATGGGGCTCGCATCAGCGCTGAATTCCGCCCGTGTTTTCAGCAGAATAAAAGAAAGCAGCTGTTAACCATGGCTCTTGCGCGAATTATTTACCGTCTTTGACCTAATCTCGCCGCAGTGATTCAATTTGCGGGGCAAGCGCTTGTCCTGATCCCGGAGGCCACCTTGTCGCTTGAACTGTTGCATGAATCTGGACAACGCTTTTCCTTTGATTCAGAGGCGCTTCTACCAGTCGAGTTGCAACCGCTGGACCCGGTCTCTGTGCTGAGTGCCGAACATACGGTGCAGGCCTTGGGCCTGGCACGGCAGGTATCCTATCATTGGGATATAACGGCTGATCACATCACTTGGAGCGCCAACACCAGGGACGTCCTTGGTTTTGATCCTGCCCGGGTGAAGACCGGACGACAGTTCGCAGGTCTGATGGACAGTGAGAATTTTTTCAGCCGCTATGACACGGTGCTTCATTCAACCCAACAAGACGGTGGCCAAGGCGTTCCCTACGAAATTGAATACCAACTGAAACAGGATGCCCAACTCGGCATCACTGCGCCCTGGATCGAGGATGTTGGGAGCTGGTTTGCCGATGCAAATGGAGCACCCGCACAGGCCCTAGGCATCATGCGTGTGGCCGACGAGCGCCACAGGCGCGACCAGCAAATGAATTTTCTTTCAAACTGTGATCCCTTGACGGGCATGATGAACCGCGGCCGCATGAGTGTTGCCCTCGATGAAGCCATCGAAGTCGCCATCAATGACAAACAGCCATGTGCCTTTGCAATCGTGGCCGTCAACAATCTCGACGTGATGAACGAAGCCTACGGCTTTGAAGTGTCGGATGAGGTGATTGTGGCCTTGGGCAACCGGCTGCGTCAGGTCATGCGCATGGGGGACGGTATTGCCCGCTACTCTGGTTCGAAGTTCGGCATCATATTGAACAGCTGCAAACCCGAAGAACTCAATGCGGCGCTTGAACGCTTCATGCGTGCGGTGCGTGACAGTGTGATTGAGACAAAGTTGGGCCCGGTCTGGGCGCTGTTGTCAATCGGTGCCGTCAGCCTGCCCGCTTTGGGTAACACTGCAACCAACGCCATTGCCCATGCCGAAGAGGCGTTGAGCGAAGCCTTTCGATTGCCGGGAGACGGCTTTGTTGTTTTCACCTCGTCCGACGAACGACAGAACATTCGCATGCTCAATGCCCGATGTGCGACAGAGATTGTGAGTTGTCTGCGAGACGGCCTGTTCAAATTGGCCTTCCAACCCATATTCGACGCAAAAACCGGCGAAGTGGTTTTGCATGAGGCACTGCTGCGTATGGCAGATACCACCGGTGCCCTGATCACGGCGGCACATCTGGTTCCCATAGCAGAGCGATTGGGGCTCATTCGATTGATCGACAGGGCTGTGCTGCAGCTGGCCTTGCAGACACTGCAGACTTATAGCGACGCCAGGCTATCCATCAATATTTCAGCAACCACCGTCACCGACCCGCGTTGGAACGCCCAGTTGCTGGACATGATTGAAGCAACACCAGAGCCTGCAAGCCGACTTGTGGTGGAAATTACCGAGACCGCTGCCTTGGACAATCTGTCAACCTCCCACGGCTTTGTGTCTGCACTCCGGAGTTTGGGCTGCGGCGTGGCGCTGGACGACTTTGGCGCAGGTTACACGTCTTACCGCAATCTCAAGGAATTGCCCCTGACCACAATAAAGCTGGATGGCAGTTTCTGCTGCAACCTGGCCGAAGGTGGTGAAAACTATACTTTCGTGCGCAGCATGGTGGAACTCGCCCACGCCTTTGATCTGAAAGTTGTGGCGGAATGGGTCGATACGGCCGAAGACGCGAAAATCCTTGCCAGCCACGGTGTCGATTATTTGCAGGGCAACATGTTGGGCGAAGCGTCAATTATTGCGCCGTGGTCCGTCCATGGCGACACGTCTTTCCAGCTTGACGCAACAAGCCTTGCCCCGGTTGACACTTCGCACTTCCGGCACGTGACACCAGACATTGCGGAGCCTCGCGACACCACTCACAATCGGGACAAGTTGGCCCCTGTGCAGCAAGCAGCGTCAATCGCCGAAGAAGCTCCGGTCAACCATGAACTACATTCTACGCCAGCCGAACAGCTTGATGATGCAGCACTTGACGCAAAGATTGCAGCACTCGAACCTGAACACCATAAAGAGCCGGAGCGGGAAGAACTGCAGTTTGAGATTTCAGTCGTTCCCCTTTACGAAACGGCCCTGCTGGCCCAGCCAGAAGCCGAAGCCCCGAGCGAAATGGAAGGTGAAACTCAATATCCGGAACCCGATGTCGATGATCACCTTGATCAGTTAAGAGCCGCGCTGGCTGCGCTCAACGCCGCTTTTGGGGATGCCGCAGAAGACCACGCACAACGCCTTGCGTCGTAACTTCTCAGCGGTCCATCGCATTGATTTTCTGTTGCATGGCAGAAAGCTGGTCTTTCAGCACTTGTAGATCATCCTTGCTGGCCGCTGCGGACGCAGGCTTTGCGGGCTCCGGCGGAACGGCATCACTGGCCGCAGCTGCCGCCGCAAACGGATTTGCAAACCCGGGGGCCACAAAGCCCGGGGGCGTAAAGGGTGTAAACATTTTCATGGAGTCCTGAAACAGCGCCATATTGCGCTTGGCAGTCTCTTCCATCAGCTTGAACGGATCTCCACCGCCAAACACATCAGCCATCTGCTTTTTCAGCTTGTCCTGATCCTTCATCAGGTTGCCCATGGAGAATTCAAGATAGTTCGGCACCATGCCCTGCATGGAGTCGCCGTAAAAGCGGATGAGCTGACGCAAGAAATTGATCGGCAACAGGTTATTGCCTTCCTTGTTCTCTTCCTCAAAAATGATCTGGGTCAGAACCGAACGGGTGATGTCCTCACCGGACTTCGCATCGTACACGATGAAGTCTGTGCCATCCTTCACCATCTTCGACAGGTCTTCCAGCGTCACATAGGTCGAGGTGGCGGTGTTATAGAGCCGTCGGTTTGCGTATTTCTTGATGACGGTGGCGTTTTTGGGTTTGGCCTGTTCCGGCCTCGATTGTTCTTCGCTCACGCTCATCTCCCATTACTCACGGACCATCTGAAAAATTTGCGCTCTGCACCGCACAATTGCAAGTGCAAAAAATAAGGGCAGCGCACAATGATTTTTGCTTCGCATTGCAACACGTGGGCAATTTCTGCCATAATGGGGAAAATCCACAATGGGAGACCACCATGTCCACTGATGTCGTCATCGTATCCGCCGCCCGTACCCCTGTCGGTGCTTTCAACGGGGCACTGGCCTCCCAGACCGCGGCACAGCTTGGTACGGTCGCACTGAAATCCGCAATCGAGCGCGC
>JANMEM010000066.1:0-2019 GCA_031376985.1 Hyphomicrobiales bacterium | reverse complement strand
CATTGATTTACGTTATCGTAAATCAATTTTTGATGTGTTTACATCTAAGCGATCCGATAGAATTTTGCCGCAGTACTACCGAAGATTTTCGCATTTTCCGCCCGCTGACCAATGATGCTTTGCGCCGCGTCGTGCCAGGTGGGGTAACTTCCGTTCAATTCCAGTACGGGCCAGTCAGAGCCCCACATCACGCGGTCCGCGCCGAAGGATGAAATCACGTGTTGGGCGTAGGGTTTCAGCGTTTCGGTGGTCCAGCCGGGGCGGGCTTCTGTGGCGATGCCGGAGAGTTTACAGAACACGGGTGTATAACGGGCGATGGCTGCGATCTTTGTGGCCCAGGGTTCATACTGGTCCTCGCGGATCACCGGCTTCATGCAGTGGTCAACAACGGTTCGCATATTTGGATAGGTATCAAACAGTTTCCGGAAGGGGTCGAGGTGAATGGGAAAGCCCAGCGCATCAAAGGTCAAATCCAGATCGACAATCGCGGAAAAGGCCCACTGCACGTCCTTCCGGTGCATCCACTCAGGGTCCGGCAAATCCTGTATCATCGGTCTGACGCCTGAGAACTTCGGATGGTTCTTCAGGCGGGCCAGATGTTTGACATCATCGCGGTTTTCAAAATCCACCCAGCCCACAACCTTGGCCACGAAATCCGTGGCATCAGCAATGCCCAGCATGAATTCGGTTTCGTTGACTGTGGGGGCTGCCTGTACCAGCACGGTTTTATCGATGCCGTGAGCCTTCAGATGCGGCTGCAAATCTTTCGGCATGATGGTGCGGCGCAGGGGCTTGGCGCCCTCGCTCTCCATCCAGCCATGATCGCCACGGTTCGGGTTCCAGAAATGCTGATGTGAGTCGATCTTCATGGTGTGGGTGCCCTCGGATCCAGAAGACCTTCAGCCTTCAATTGTTTCCAGAGTGCCTTCGGGATTTTCGCACTCATGGTTTCGACATTTTGCAACACTTCCCTGGGGCTCGCTGCACCGGGAAGAACAGAGACAACAGAGGGATGCGTGAGCGGGAAACGCAGGGCTGCCTGTGCCAGTTTCACCTTGTTGGCCTTGCAAGTTTTCTCTATTTTTGCAACGCGATCAAGGACGGCTTTTGGTGCGGGTTCATAATTATAAAACGCTCCCTTCTTTGCACCTGTGGCGAGAATGCCGGAGTTATAAGGGCCGCCCAGCAGAATACCAATGCCGCGCTTTTCGCACATCGGGAGAAAGCTGTTCAGCGATTGCTCCTGCTCCAATAAAGTATATCTCCCCGCCAAAAGGAACAGGTCAAAATCACCCTGCTCAGCCAAGGTCTGACACACCTGCCATTCATTGATGCCTGCACCGAAAGCCTTGATGACTTTTTCGTCGCGTAGCTTTTGCAGCGCTTTGTAGCCACTGGTCATCACCGTTTTGATATGGGCGTCGCTGGCTTCCTTCGAGCCATGGGTGAAAATATCGCAATCATGCACCAGCAGAATATCGATGCTGTCCAGACCCAAGCGCTCAAACGAAAATTCAAAAGAGCGCATGAAGCCATCATAGCTGTAGTCGAATTTCTCACGACGTGATGGCGTGTTGAAAAACTTGCCGATGGCGGTGCGTTCGGATGGCGCGCAGACTTCCATCACGCGGCCCACTTTGGTGGACACGACGTAGTCACTGCGCTTCTTGCCGTAGAGAAAGTTATTGAGCCTGGTTTCGGACAGGCCAAGACCATAAAGCGGAGCCGTGTCATAATAGCGGATGCCAGCAGTCCACGCGGCTTCCATGGTCGCCAGTGCGTCCTTGTTGGAATGGGGGCGATAGAGATTGCCCAAGGGGGCCGTGCCGAAGCCCAGTTCGGTAAAGTTGAGTTCTGCGCCGGAGGGGGCCTTGAAACGCCGCTTCTTCATGGGGGTTACCTGTAGGTTGCTGTTGTGTTGTCCAGTGATCAAGTCTAATGAACTGTTATATCAGTTTGCAAGATGAATTCACCATGACCCTTGATCTCGTCCAAAAACCTTCCATGATCCGCCTCAAC
>JANMEM010000029.1:0-2184 GCA_031376985.1 Hyphomicrobiales bacterium | reverse complement strand
GAGAGGCGTTGGAATTCAATCGCCGCTGGTTGCGGGTGGAACTGGAGTTTGACGAGGCGCGGGAAATTGTCGGACGCTTGCTGCTGTCTTATCGGGGTGCCTTGACGGAAGTCGGTTCTTTCCTGGGGGCTGATGAGAGAGAATCGCTGTCGAAAGCCTTGCGGCAGGCGCTTGCGTAAATCGGGTGGCTAGCAGCATCAAGCTGGCCTAGTTTCCGAACATGACAACACCCTCCAGCCTTGATGACTATGCCAAAGTCTGCGATGTGATTGCCCATGTCAGTGAAAACTGGCGGGATCAACCCTCACTTGATGAATTGGCCGCCCGCGTAAAACTCACACCCGACCAGTTGCAGCGCCTGTTCACCCGCTGGGCCGGGCTGACACCCAAAGCCTTTCTGCAGGCCCTGACGCTCGACAATGCCAAACGCATGTTGCAGCAGTCGGCCAGTATTCTTGAAACGTCCCTCGACGTGGGACTGTCAGGTCCGGGGCGACTGCACGATCTGTTTGTCACCCATGAAGGCATGAGTCCGGGTGCCTATAAAAATCGGGGAGAGGACTTGCCAATTTCCTATGGCTATCACCCCTCACCGTTCGGGCTTGCACTGGTCATGGTCACGCCCTATGGCCTTTGCGGTCTGGCCTTCTGCGACGCAGGAGGCGAGGTTTCTGCCTTGGCCGACATGACCCGGCGTTGGCCAAATGCTCAGTATACGGAAGATTCCGCGGTGACTGCACCCTATGCCGCGCATTTGTTTGCAGGCGAAAATTTTCGCTCAAATCAACCTCTTCGCATCACCTTCATTGGCACAGATTTTGAAATCCGGGTTTGGGAAACACTGTTGAAAATTCCCGTGGGCCAGGCGACCACCTATGGCGATATTGCGCAAAGTGTGGGCAGCCCCAAAGCCGCCCGCGCCGTCGGCGCTGCCGTTGGCAAAAACCCAATGTCCTTCGTCGTGCCCTGCCATCGCGTGCTGGGCAAATCCGGCGCGCTGACAGGCTATCACTGGGGCCTCACGCGAAAAAAAGCGATACTTGGCTGGGAAGCCGGACGCCTATCGGCTTGACGGCTGCCGCCACTGGTTGGCACGGATATTGTCGTTGGCTTTTGCCACGGTTTCGGCAATGCGGGCGGCCCGCGTTTCTGGTTTCTTGGCTTGCGAAATCCAGTCGAGAATGGCCTTGCGCACAGACTGGGGAAAGGCCGCAAAATTTTCTGCGGCAATCCTGGAGATTTTAAGAGCCTTTTTCAAATCGGCGGGCACGTCCAGTTTCTCTACTGCGTCGAGCTTGCTCCAGCTGCCCGAGGCTTTGGCGGCCTCTATGATTTTGAGACCTGAAGGCATCATCATCCCGGCAGCAATCAGCTCATCGACATATAGCTTGTTGGCTTTCGACCAGGCACTTTTCGGTTTCCGTGGTGACAACAGCCGCATGGTGCGCTGCTCATCCAGCTTGCGCGGCAGGGAATCGATCCAGCCAAAGCACAAGGCCTCGCGCACCATGTCGGCATATGGCAGATAGCGCTCATCCCCTGCCTTGAAGGTAACAAGCCAGATCGATTCTTTCTGGCCGTGATGTTTTGAAAGCCAATCCCGCAGCACCTGGCGTGACGTCACCTCAACGCGTTGGTAATGTTCTCCTGCCATGCCTCAGGTTGAGAGAACTTCAACTGACTTTGGTGTGGAATTGGCATTCAGCACATAAACCACAGGCACGCCGGTCTCGAGTTCACGCTTCAATATCTGTTCCGGCGTCAGGCCTTCGATTGCCATGATCAGTGACCGCAATGAATTGCCATGGGCCGCCACAAGAACTGTCTTTCCCTCCAGCACATGCGGCTGAATGGTGTGCACGTAATACGGCAATGAACGTGCCAAGGTGTCTTTCAACGATTCACCACCTGGAGGCGGCACGTCATAGCTGCGCCTCCAGATATGGACTTGATCCTCGCCCCATTTGGCACGGGCATCGTCCTTGTTGAGACCCGTGAGTTCGCCATAGTCGCGCTCGTTCAGCGCTTGGTCGCGGGTCTCAGGCAAACCCGTCTGACCCATTTCTTCCAAAATCAGTTTCAAGGTGTTTTGAGCTCGTGACAAGGCCGAGGTGAAGCAGATATCGAACGCCAATCCCTTGGCCTTCAAGCGCTGGCCCGCCGCACGGGCTTCGCCGATGCCTT
>JANMEM010000020.1:0-11475 GCA_031376985.1 Hyphomicrobiales bacterium | reverse complement strand
AGCTTCCCCAGCTTCTGGGCCTTCTGGAATTTCTTCACCACGCGGTCTCGCTTCAACTTGGAAATATAGTCTATGAACAAGACACCATTGAGATGGTCGATCTCATGCTGCAGACAGGTTGCGAGCAATCCACTGGCCATGACTTCATGCGGTTCGCCCATGCGGTCAAGGTAGCGCACTTTGACTTCCTTTGGGCGTTCCACCATTTCGTAAAATTCCGGAATGGACAGGCAACCTTCTTCATAATCGCCAACTGTCTCCGACGACCAGACAACCTCCGGATTGGCCAGAAACAAGGGCTTCTTGCCCTCGCCTTCCTTGGCCAGATCAATCACCACAGCCCGGCGCGGAACGCCAATCTGAATGGCCGCTATGCCGATACCGGGCGCTTCATACATTGTATCCAGCATGTCATCAAAAAGACGGCGTGCGTCCTCATCCACCGACTTCAGTGGTTCTGATATCTGACGCAGAAACTTCTCGTCCGGCAGGGTGATAATGGGCTTGACCGACATGGGGCTGAAATAGGGGAGCCGTTCCGCTTGGTCAACCGCTCTTGCCATTCCCCTTCAAACCAACCATATAGCGCCCCGGAAGGTTGGCGCAGGCGTTATGCTCGCCAACCGGGTCAGGACCGGAAGGTAGCAGCCCCAACGAGATTTTAGCGGGTTGCTGCCAACCTTCCACTTCATTTGAAAGCGCAATTTTCCGGTCGCAAATGGTTCCCATTTGCTCATTCATTGCGCTATGACATCCTCATGTCCGAACAGGCCAACACACAGAACGCTGCGGGTTATCGCGTTCTGGCCCGCAAATACCGCCCGAAAACCTTTGCCGACCTGATCGGCCAAGAGGCGCTGGTGCGCACCCTGACCAATGCCTTTTCCACAGGCCGCATTGCCCAGGCCTATATGCTGACAGGCGTGCGCGGTGTTGGCAAAACCACCACGGCACGCCTCATCGCCCGCGCCCTGAACTACCCCTCAGGCCCCAGCATCGACATGGCCGAAATTACGCCCCAGTGTGAAGCCATTCTGGAATCGCGCCACATTGACGTGATCGAAATGGACGCCGCTTCGAACACCGGCGTTGACAACATGCGCGAGATTATCGAGTCGGTGCGCTATGCCCCGCTCGAAGTGCGCACCAAGGTTTACATCATCGACGAAGTGCACATGCTGTCGAAGAGTGCTTTCAATGCGCTGTTGAAAACGCTGGAAGAACCGCCAGCCCACGTAAAGTTCATTTTCGCCACCACCGAAATCCGCAAAGTCCCCGTCACCATTCTGTCGCGCTGCCAACGCTTTGACTTGAAGCGGCTGGATGCCGGCATGTTGACGGAACATTATGGTCGCATCGCCAAACTGGAAAATGCCGAAGCCGATGAAGAGGCATTGCGCATGATCGCCCGCGCCGCAGAAGGTTCCGTGCGCGATGGCCTGTCACTGCTCGACCAGGCCATTGCCTATGGCGATGGCACGGTGAAGACCAACGATGTATTGTCGATGCTGGGCGTGATGGACCGCACCCGCGTCATTGAACTCTTCGAAGCTGTGATGAAGGGTGAGACGCAAAAGGCGCTGGCAGAATTCGCTGCGCAATATGATGGCGGTGGTGACCCGCAAACTATTTTGACTGACTTGGCTGACTTTACCCATTGGGTGACGCGCAACAAGATTGTTCCGGACTCAGCACAACAGGACGGCACCCGCACAGGAATTGAAAAACAACGGGGCGCTGAATTTGCCAATTCCCTTTCTGTTCCGCATTTGGCCCGTGCCTGGCAAATGTTGTTGAAGGGCATTTCTGAAACAGCAACGGCTGCAAGGCCTGAGCAAGCGGCGGAGATGGTGTTGATCCGTCTGTGTCATGCAGCGGATTTGCCGACGGGTGATGATCTGGCGAAACTGGTGAAGCATCATCAGGCGGCTCCAGCTGCACCAACACCTATCCGGCGTGATATTCAGCGTCCGGAGTTTTCGGGTGCGCCATCGGCTGGTCCTTCTGTCGCGTTGAAGCCCGCTGAAACACAGCGTGTTGAAACCCAAGCACCGACAACAGTGATGACAAACTTCGAACAGATTGTCGCCTTGGCCAATGACAAGCGCGATGTGAAATTGAAGTCGGAACTGGAAAGATTCGTACGGCCCATTTCCGTCAGTGATGGCAAGATTGAACTGGCACTAGAGCCGGGTGCACCACCATCGCTGACCAATGAATTGAGCCGCAAGTTGGAGGCCTGGACAGGTCGCCGCTTTATGATATTGGTATCGAATGCAGGTGGCGCTGCAACCCTTGCAAGTCAGAAAAAGACCGCAAGACAAACCGCCGAGCGCGAAGTGCGCGAACTGCCTGATGTGCAGGCGATCCTCAAAACCTTCCCCGGTGCCGAGATCGTCAAGGTCCGCGACCCCGATACTTTCACCTCAATTGAACAACCTACGGAAGACACCGATGAAGAATCTCGCTGACATCATGAAACAAGTTTCGTCCATGCAAAGCAAAATGGGCGACATGCAAACCAAACTGGAAAGTCTGGTCATCACCGGGCAATCGGGTGGCGGGTTGGTCAAGATGGCGATGAATGGCAAAGGTAATTTGCAGTCTGTCACCATCGATCCATCATTGATGAAAACTGACGAGCGTGAAATTCTGGAAGACCTGCTGGTGGCGGCACATGCGGACGCCAAGGGCAAGGTTGAAGCCACAGCCGCCGAAGAAATGAAATCCATCACAGGTGGCTTGCCACTGCCACCCGGAATGAAACTGCCTTTCTGATATGAAACGCCAGGCCGGACCTGAAATTGAAAAGCTCATCCAGCTCCTTGCACGTTTGCCAGGGCTCGGCCCCCGTTCGGCTCGTCGTGCAGTGTTGCATCTGGTCAAAAATCGGGAAAAGCTTTTGACGCCGCTGACCCGCGCTCTCGAAGACGCGCGGGACAAAGTCACCGTGTGCGACGACTGCGGCAATGTGGATACGCTGAACCCCTGTTCCGTCTGTATCGACCCCCGCCGCGACCGCAGCCTGATTTGCGTGGTTGAGGAGGTGGGAGACGTCTGGGCGCTGGAACGGGCCAATGCCTGGGGTGGATTGTACCACGTGCTCGGCGGCACGCTGTCGGCCTTGGGTGGCGTTACACCCGAAGACCTGTCAATCGGGCAATTGATTGATCGCGCCAGTGACGGTGTCGTGAAAGAAGTTGTCCTCGCCACCAATGCCACCGTCGAAGGCCAGACCACGGCCCACTACATCACCGAACGCCTGAAAGAACGCGGCCTTGCCACTTCGCGCCTTGCCCATGGTGTGCCGGTGGGTGGCGAGTTGGATTACCTTGACGAAGGTACGCTCACCCAGGCTATCAGGGCCCGCAGACCATTCTGATACGGGTCGTTAAGACTTCAATAACCAGCTTCCGCTTCATCCGGGCCAGACGGCCCGAACCGTCACGCCACTTGCTCCTCTCGTTTCAACACCCCGGCCTTTGTGCCGGTTTGAAACAGGAGAACCCCATGACCCGTTCGTTGACACTGAAAAAGCTTTTGAGCCGCTTTTCCGTTGATCAAAAAGGCACAATTGCCGTCATGGCGGCTTTGGCGGCTGTGCCAATCATGTTGGCCACAGGAGCCGCAGTGGACTTTGTCCGCTTCAATGCGGCCCAGACCCACGTGCAGGCAGCCCTTGATGCGGCCACTCTTACAGGTGCTTCGGCCAAGAAAGTAACCGATGCGAAGCGTGCTGAAATCGCTCTGGCATCGTTCAAACAGAACATGGCGGCTGGCGCCGCCGCTGGCATGTCGGTTGATCCAACTTTCAAAGTCGTCCAGGACAAATTTTCGTCAGAAGTTGAAATCAAAGTGCCAATGGCCCTGATGCAAATTGCAGGCATTGACGTGATGAAGGGCACCAGCCGCGCCGAAGTTGGAATTCTGGGTGACATCAAAGCTGAAATTGCCTTGGTGCTGGATTATTCCGGTTCCATGGGCGACGCTGTTGGCGGTACCGTCAAATACGTCGCCATGAAGGATGCAGCGAAAAAGCTGGTCACTGACCTTTCAGTCAGCGATCCGGACAAGGTGAAGTTTGCTCTCGTGCCATTTTCGCACCATGTCTACACAACCTTGCCATCGGGCTATGTGATTGGTGGTTCCGGTGCCACTTGGACGGGCTGCACACAGGACCGCCAATACCCCTATAATCTGAGTGATGCGTCACCGTCGGCATCCGATACCACAAAGTGGAATCAGCCCGAGGCCCCCGACCATGCAGCTTGGGGGTGCGGTGGATATGTCAAAAACAAATTGCACACGCTTGAGCTCACCAACAAGTTTGCCGACATCAAAACCCAACTCAATGCCATGAAACCTTATGCCTATACCCACATCGCACTGGGCGTTGAATTTGGCTATCACATGCTGTCGCCCAACGCGCCTTACACGTCTGCTGCATCCTACAAAGACAAGGAAACAAAAAAATTCATGGTAGTGCTGACCGACGGTGAACAGACTGAACCGGCCTTCGGTCCCGGCGGTTCCCGCACGGTTGCTGATGGTCGCGCCAATCTCGAAAAACTGTGTGAGAACGCCAAGGCCAATGGCATCACCATCATGACCATGGCCTTCGACCTTGACGATTCAGCCACCCGCAAGCGTTTGCAGAATTGCGCAAATGATCCTGTAAAGGACTTCTTCGTCATCAATGATCCCGCTGGTTTGTCTTCAGCATTTGAAGCGGTGAAAACCGCAATTGCCGATCAGGTGTTCATCAGCAAATAATTCAGTTCGAATTGACCAGTCGCGGGCGGGGCGCTTCCAGTGCTTCGCCCTTGTGTGCTTCTTCAAGATCAAGACTTTCAATACGGGTGCCGCGCTTGGTGATCTTGTCGGCTGATGCGCCAAGTTTTTCGAGATCATTGTTGGCCATGTCAAAGTGGCGGCGCAAATCCGAGGCCCGCTCTTTCAACCGACCCACATCTTCCATCAACTTGCCAACTTCGGCCTTGATGATATGGGCTTGGTCCCGCATCGTCACGTCCTTAAAAATCGCCTGCATGGTTTGCACGAGCAGCATCAACACGTTTGGTGACGCTAGGATAACCCGGGCCCGGTGTGCCTTCTGCACAATGTCGTCGTAGCCCTCATGAATCTCGGCATAGATTGATTCCGACGGCACAAACATGATGGCCGTTTCATGGGTTTCACCAGAGAGCAGATATTTCTCCGAAATGTCCTTCACGTGCTTCGCCATGTCCCCACGCAAGCGGACTTCAGCGGCTTTGCGTGTGCCGTCATCTTCTGCGGCCTTGATGGCGGAATAGGATTCAAGCGGAAACTTTGCGTCAATCACCAGTCGCAAAGTTGAGTCAGGCAGAATGATCACGCAATCGGGCCTTGTGCCATTGCTGAGCGTAGCCTGGAACGCATAGGACGAGGCATGAAGCCCATCCTTGATGATAGCCTCCATCCGGCCTTGGCCAAATGCGCCACGCGATTGCTTGTTGTTGAGAATATCCTTGAGGCTCACCATTTCTGTAGAGAGCGACGTGATATTCCTCTGCGCGGCGTCGATAACAGCAAGCCGTTCATTCAATTGCCCCAGGGAAAGCGCCGTGCGCTCGGCCTGTTCATGCAAGCCAACACCCACGCGCTGCCCAACGGCCTCCAGCCGTTCATCCAATGTGCGCTGCAAATGCACCGTGTGGCCTTGCGCCTGCGTGGCGAAACTTTGCAGCGAGCCAGACAATTCAGCCAGTCGCAATTCCAGTTCACCGGTGCGCCGCTCTGCATCCAACCGCTCCTGCGAGCGCCCGCTCGAATTGCGCCACACCATGACGACGGCAACAATCAACAACAGCAAAACCAGAAGCGCCAGCGCCGATCCGATTTCAAACAGGGTAAAACCGTGGCCGCCCACGATGATCAAGGTGGAATCAAGTGTCATAAAGGCAGTCTAGCATATTCGCGTTTTGTTCCTAGCGGTTCTTTGCAAACAAGAAGGCCCGCTCCAACCGCAACCGGTCGGAACGGGCCCTTATGATCCGCTTGGAGCTCGGGACGGCGACAAGAGCCCAAAGCGGACCAATTCGTGAAGCTGAGAATGGTCAGAAAATGCTTTTGCAACAGATATTTGCGCCGCGTTTTCTGCGTTGATCCCCCGCTGAAGCTGAGTAAAAAGTGCCTGTCAATCGGGGCAGGAAGGTCACCGTGGCAAGGCCATGGCTTGACCATTTCAAGGCTATTTTGCGGCCAAGTGACGGGCTAAGTTATTGATGGGACCAAACAGCTGAGTCATTTGAGTGACTTCACGCAGTGCAACATGGCCGCCTGTTTATTAGTCAGAGAAAGAATATTTTTCAGTGGCCCGCACAAGTGCGTCAGTGCTGCCGGGTTCCATTGCCGTATGGCCTGCATCGGGAATCACAAACAGCTCAGCCTTGGGCCAGCGCCTGGACAGCTCGTAAGCCGTGGCGGCAGGCGTCACCACGTCATAACGCCCTTGAACAATTGTGCCGGGGAGGTGCTTGATCTTGTCCACACCATCCAGAAGTGCACCATCGTGAGGCATAAAACCCTTGTTGAAAAAGTAGTGGCATTCAATGGCAGCAAAGGCCATGGCGAACCTGTCTGCCCCAAAACTTTCAACACGCAGTGGGTCTGGCAGCAACGAAAGGCAGGAACCTTCCCACTGACTCCATGCGCGGGCGTGACGCAGTCGTACGGATTCATCTGGGTCGATAAGCCTTTTGTGGTAGGCAGCGACTAGATCCTGACGTTCATTCCCCGGGATAAGGTTTTTGAAGTTTTCAAACGCTTCGGGAAATAGCCGGCTTGCACCCTCTTGATAGAGCCAGCGCACTTCCCAATCCTGAACCGCAAAAATGCCGCGCAACACAAGTTCTGTCACGCGATCAGGATGACTTTGCGCATAGGCCAATGCAAGAGTAGACCCCCAGGAACCGCCAAACACTTGCCACTTTTCAATATGCAGATGCTTTCGCATCTTTTCCATGTCTTCGACGAGATGCCACGTTGTGTTGTCAATCAAACAGGCATGCGGCGTGGAATTGCCGCAACCACGCTGGTCAAACAGGATGATGTGATATTTTTCCGGATCGTGAAACCGCCGCAACGTCGGCGATAATCCACCACCTGGACCGCCATGCAAAACAATTACAGGCTTGCCCTTGGAATTGCCGCATCGCTCGAAATAGATTTCATGGATATTCGAAACCTGCAATCGTCCACGGGCAAAAGGCTCAATAGCGGGGTAGAGGCTGCGTCGTGATGGAATTTGATCCAGCATTTATGATGTCTTCACCAACTCACCCTGAAGCGCCTTTGCTATCAACGCCTGCGTATTGGCAATGCCATAGAGCGCAGTGAAGCTCCCAAACCGTGGTCCGCGCTCTTCGCCCAACAGAACTTGATAAAGCATGTTGAACCAACTCTGCGCTACGCCAACACTTCCGTCTTTTTGTGTGGTGGTCCATGGCTCTTGCCGACCGATATCATAGACCACCTTTTGAATTTCCTCTGGTGTGGAAGTTGCTGGAAGTTTGCCCAGAGACTCAGCAAGGTCAGCAAGGGCTTTGGCTTCAACGGCATCGGCAACGCGATAGTTCTTCGCTGTGATGACGAAGTCCTGATAGTAGCGGATGGCGTAACCCACAAGCGAGTCAAGACGCGGATGTGTTTCGGGCGACATGGCTGGCATATAGCGCTGGAGGAAAGCCCACATCACCGATTTGTCTTCGGTATTGGCAACTGCCGCAAGGTTCAGCAAAAGCGCGAACGTCACTCCTCCAGTTTCCGGTGCCGGAGGATTGCCGGCGTGAATATGCCAGACCGGGTTCATCAGCTGGTCCTTGGCTTCGGTCTGTTTGGGGAATGCTGCGAGGAACTGCGCATATTCATCCACAGCGCGGGGGATCACATCAAAATACAGGCGCTTGGCTTCCCGTGGCTTGTTGAACATGAACTGCGCCAACGAATTCGGATCAGCATAGGTCAGCCATTCATCAATGGTCAGGCCATTGCCTTTCGACTTTGAAATCTTCTGGCCTTTGTCGTCGAGGAAAAGTTCATAGACATAATGTTCAGGTGCCTTGGCTCCGAGTATCACGCTGATCGCATCATAGACAGGCGCGTTGGTTTGGTGGTCTTTGCCGAACATTTCAAAGTCCACATCAAGGGCTGCCCAGCGCATGCCAAAGTCCGGCTTCCATTGCAGCTTGGTGCGTCCGCCCCGCACGTCAAGCGTTACGTCGGTTCCATCTTCATCAGCAAAAGTGATTGTGCCCTTTTTGGCGTCTATGGCTTTCATCGGCACGTAAAGCACACGACCAGAAATCGGTGAAATCGGCAGGAACGGTGAATAGGTGGCCTGACGTTCCTCACCCAAGGTCGGCAACATCACGCCCATGATCGCGTCATATTTTTCCAGCGCGCGAATGAGCATGTCATCAAAGCGGCCTGACTTGTAATATTCGGTGGCCGATGCGAACTCATAGTCGAAATGGAAAGTGTCGAGGAAGCGCCGCAGCATCGCATTGTTGTGATCGCCATAACTCTCGTATTCACCACCATAGGGATTGGGAACCGAGGTCAGGGGCTTGTGCAAATGGGGTTCGAGAAATGCACGATCCGGCACATTTTCGGGAATCTTGCGCATACCGTCCATATCATCAGAAAAGCATAGCAATCGCGTCGGCAAATCTGAAAGTATGGAAAACGCTTTCCGCACCATCGTCGTCCGCGCCACTTCGCCAAATGTGCCGATGTGTGGAAGACCCGAGGGTCCATAACCCGTTTCAAACAACACCTGCTTCTGCCCGGATTTTTGAACCCGCTTCAAAATCTTGCGGGCTTCCTCAAATGGCCATGCGCGGGATTCTTGGGCGGCAGCACGGAGTGCTTCGGAAGTGGACATGAGAGGTGCTTTCAAGTGACGTGAAAATTCCCGGCCTCTTTAGCACCTCTCAAGCCTTGGTCAATTGTGCCGCTTACGCCGCACCGGCTGCATGTTTCTTCAGGAAGGCCACAGTCCGCCCCCAAGCCAGATCGGCGGTTTCCTTGTTATACCGTGCAGCGTTGGTATCATTATTGAACGCGTGATTGGCACCTTCATAGATGTAAAGCTCATAGGCTTTGCTATTGGCTTTCAGTGCTGCTTCAAAGACGGGGATTCCCGCATTGATGCGCTCATCCAATGCGCCGTAGTGCAACATAAGGGGTGCTGTGATTTTGGGCACATCCTCCGCTTTGGGCTGACTACCATAATAGGCCACGCCTGCGGCAAGTGCAGGGTCAGCCACCGCAAGATTATTCACAGCACCACCACCCCAGCAAAAGCCCATGGCCCCGGCTTTGCCAGTACCCTGTGGATGCGCAATCAAGGCCTTCAATGCGTTTTGTGAATAGGCCAAAACATCTTCAGGCTTCAAGGAGCTTATCATTTCCTTGCCTTTGTCCTCGTCCGTCGGCGTGCCACCAAGAGGGGCCAGATAATCGGCACCAAAGGCGACAAAGCCTTCCAGCGCCATGCGGCGTGTGACGTCTTTTATGTGTGGATTAAGCCCCCGGTTTTCATGGATGACCAGCACAGCGGGAAGTTTACCCTTTGCGTCTTTTGGTATCGCCAACAGACCTTTGATGCCGGGTGCAATTTCACCTTCAGTGAGGGTCAGACGTTGGTCATCTTCCGGCACCATAGCGGCAAATGCATAATTGTTCTCGAGCGCTGGAAGCAGAGCGGTTGCCGCTGCGGCTGACCCGGCCATCAAGGCCAGTCGATCAAGAAATGCCCGGCGCGACATTCCACCATGGGTATATGTGTCAAACAGCGTGATGATTTTCTGATCCATTTGGCGCTCCGGCGATTGTTGATGTTTTGAATTTACGGCAGAATCAGGCAAAGGGATGACCGTGTTCATTACAAATCCGACATGTTATGCAAAAGGCCAGGGTGCTGCACTTGACGGTGTCGTGTTGCCGCCGAAATCTGCCTTGGCCGCATTGACCTCGACGGCGCATTTGCTCTGCCATGCAGGATTTCTGGTTGCGCGTCTGGCGCAGGTGGCTGATGCGAAAGCTGATCTGGGGCGTTCGGCACTGGATCAAAGACATTTGGACGTGGCGGAGTTGTTTGCCTTTGTATGCCCGGCGCACGCCGCAGTGCCGACACCGAAAGGATTGGCGCGTCTGTTGCGGATTGATGCTGCTGATGATGCGAAAGCCCTTAAGGCCGTGGCGCAGGCGCTGTTGCAGCGCCTTGAAAATCCGAAGCAAGGATTGATCCGCGAAACTGCTGAACACGCCACTTTCCTCGCCCGCGCCAATTGGCCATGGGCACCTTTCGTGATGAAGGCCTTGCTCAAGGCCAATCCGAAACTCGACGTGGGGACTTTTGCAACGGGCCTCAATGTCTGGGACCGCCTCGACGAATGGGAGGACGTGGGACCGCCTGCAAAGGGCGACCATCAAGAGGTTTTGCCTGAAGAAGCCTTGGCAGTATTGCGGGATGCTTTGGGCGCTGACTCAGAAGCGCGGCCACAGCAGCGCGATTATGTCACAACCGCCATTCACGGTTTTGCAGCGCGGCAATCGCCAGCCTATAATAATATTTTGCTCGCTGAAGCTGGAACAGGCCTTGGCAAGACGCTGGGCTATCTTTCACCTGCTTGGGTGTGGGCGCAGAAAAACAAGCGGCCCGTGTGGTTGTCCACCTACACCAAAAACTTGCAGCGCCAGCTCGATCAGGAAACGGTCCGGCTCTTGCCCAACCCGGAAGAGCGGGCAGGCAAGATTGTCATCCGCAAGGGCCGCGAAAATTATTTGTGTCTGCTCAACATGCAGGAGAGTTTTGGCCGCCTGCAAGCCCAAGGCCCACGCGGCGCGTTGCTTGCGGTTTTGTTGGCGCGTTGGGCCAGAGCTTCGCGCGATGGAGATTTAGTCGGAGGTGATTTTCCGTCGTGGATTTATGGACTGTTTCCAGAGTCAGGATTTGAAGGTGAAGTGAAGCACCCCACGCCGCAATCGCTGGGCCTGACGGATCGGCGCGGTGAATGCATTTACGTGGCCTGTGCGCACTACAAACGTTGCTTCATTGAGAAAAACCAGCGCGCCGCCCGCAACGCCTCCCTTGTCATCGCCAATCACGCGCTGGTCATGCACCAGGCTGCGGTTGATTTTGCGCTGGGGCAGGCGGTGACGGATGAAGAGGAAGCAGCGCCCGGTGGCTTGAAGCGAATTGTGTTTGATGAAGGTCATCATTTGTTTGATGCTGCAGACGGCGCGTTCTCGTCGCACCTCTCTGCCCAGGAAGCGGCAGAGCTGCGTCGCTGGTTGCGTGGCCCCGAAACTGAACGCCGCCGTGGCCGTGGCCTTGCTGATCGATTGGGTGATCTGGTCAGCGATGATGACGGCACATCGGCAATGCTGGATGAGGTGGTGCGTGCCGCCCGCGTGCTACCAACAGCT
>JANMEM010000004.1:0-8839 GCA_031376985.1 Hyphomicrobiales bacterium | reverse complement strand
TGATGAAGGAAAGAACATGTTTGAAAAATTGAAATCTTTGTTATCAACGAAATCTTCTGCCACGTCCTCCATCGTGGCGTTGCATACTGCAGGGCGCCCACAGTGGACGCCTTTGAATTATGGGGCTTTGGCCAAGACCGGGTTTGCCGGGAATGTGGTGGGCTATCGTTCGGTGCGGATGGTGGCGGAGGCCGCGGCATCTATACCGCTTTTGCTTTATGTTGGGGGGAAGGAAGTGACTTCGCATCCGCTGTTGTCGCTGTTGCAGCGGCCCAACGCGGCGCAGACCGGGCGGGAGTGGCTGGAGAATTTTTTTGCCTATTTGATGGTGGCGGGAAATGCCTATGCGGAACTGGTGACGCTGGATGACGCGCCGCGCGAGCTGTTTGTGCTGCGGCCTGACCGCATGCAAGTGGTGCCGTCCCGTGCTGGGTGGCCAGAAGCTTACGAATATTCCGTGGGTGGACAATCCGTTCGCATGCCGCGCGAGCATGTGCTGCATGTGAAGATGTTCAATCCGGTTGACGACTATTATGGCTTGTCACCGCTCGAAGCTGCTGCGCGGTCAATTGACACGCATAATGCTGCTTCGGCGTGGAACAAGGCGATGCTGGACAATGCTGCGCGGCCTTCGGGAGCGCTGGTGTTTTCGAATGGTGATGGCAGCTTGACGACAGAGCAGTTTGACAGGCTGAAAGCGGAATTGGAAAATACTTATCAAGGTGCGGCCAATGCCGGGCGGCCGATGATTTTGGAAGGCGGGTTGGACTGGAAGGAAATGGGGTTCAGTCCGAAGGAGATGGAATTCATTGAGGCGAAGAATATCGCGTCCCGGGAAATAGCGCTCGCCTTTGGGGTGCCGCCGATGTTGCTGGGGATTCCGGGAGACAACACCTATGCGAACTATGCGGAAGCCAATCGTGTGTTGTGGCGGCAGACCGTGGTGCCGCTGGCGTGCCGCATGGCTGATGGGTTGGCGCAATTGCTACAGCCCTATGCCGAAGGTGATTTGAAACTGGTGCCTGATCTGGATCAGGTTGAAGCTTTGGCTCCGGACCGCGATGCGCTGTGGAAACGGGTGAATGATGCTGCATTTTTGACAGTGGATGAGAAGCGGGCGGCTGTGGGGTATGGAGTTTAGCGAAAATGGGCCGCGCACAATTTTAATCCGTCACCCCGGCGAAGGCCGGGGTCTCCATTGAAAGAGATTCCGGCCTTCGCCGGAATGACGAGCACTCAGGTCATTTCATAATTTTTGAGGAATTACACAATGAACCAGCGTCTCCTAGAGCACGGGGCGGGCAGGCTTGTGCCTGTGACGCCTGGCACCGGGGTGTTTCAGGGCTATGCCAGTTTGTTTGGCAAGCGGGACCAACAGGGTGATGTGGTTGTTTCGGGGGCCTTTGCTCAGTCGCTTCGCATCAAGGGCGCGGAAAATATCCGCATGTTGTTTCAGCATAACCCGGCGGAACCTGTGGGCACGTGGATTGAACTTGCGGAACGCGAACGTGGGCTCTTTGTACGCGGGCGATTGAATTTGAAAGTGCAGCGGGGGCGTGAACTTCTGGCCTTGCTTGAGAGCGGCGGACTGGATGGCCTTTCCATCGGTTTCAAAACCATCCGTGCACGGACTGATCGTGCTTCCGGCACACGTCAACTGTTGCAAGTTGACCTTTGGGAAATCTCGCTTGTGACCTTCCCCATGTTGGATGGGGCACGGGTGAGCACAGTGAAAAGCGCGGCACGGGCCCGCGCGGACGCTTACTTCAAACTTCCGCCCGCACCATTGAATACAGGAGTATTTTGAAACATGGATATGCATATGCCGTTTGAAACCAAGGTGGTACAGGACGTGACGCATGATGACATGCTCAGCGCGTTCGAGGCGTTCAAGGATGCCAATGATGAGCGTCTGGCGCAGATTGAAAAGCGCATGGGTGCCGACGTTGTGACGTCCGACAAGGTTGATCGCATCAACAAGGCGGTTGACGAATTGATTTTGAAGTCGCGTCGTCCTGCATTGTCGGCTGAGAAAGTGGCGGAGCCTTCGGAGCACAAACGGGCTTTTGAGTCATACATCCGAAAGGGTGAGGCCCATGGCTTGTCGGCCATTGAGCAGAAGGCCATGTCGGTAGGGTCTGGTACGGATGGTGGCTATCTAGTGCCGTCACAGACCGAAGCCGAAATTGCACGTCTGCTGTCAAAGGCTTCGCCTATCCGATCGATTGCAGACGTTCGGCAAAGCTCGGTGACGCTCTATAAAAAACCCTTTGCCACGGCGGGTGCTGCCACGGGTTGGATCGGTGAAACGACGGCGCGTCCTCAAACGGGTTCTCCAGTGTTGGCCGAGTTGCAGTTTCCGGCGATGGAACTTTACGCCATGCCTGCGGCGACACAGGCGCTTCTCGATGACTCGATTGTCAATCTGGATGAGTGGTTGGCGCGGGAAGTTGAAACCGTGTTTGCGGAACAGGAGACTGATGCCTTCATCAATGGTGATGGTATCACGAAGCCCAAGGGTTTTCTGAACTATACCAAGGTGGCGCAAACATCCTGGAGCTGGGGCAATACAGGCTATATCCCGACTGGCGTTGCCGGTGGGTTTGCCGCGTCCAACCCCACGGACAAACTGGTGGATGTGATCTATGCGCTCAAAGCTGGCTATCGCCAGAATGGATCATGGGTGATGAGCCGCAACACGCAATCACAAATCCGCAAGTTCAAGGATGCGCAGGGCAATTACCTTTGGCAGCCCGCCGCGGTGCCCAATGGCAATGCGTCGCTGTTGTCGTTCCCGGTTGTCGAGTCTGAATATATGCCGGACATTGCAACCGATGTGCATGCAGTGGCCTTTGGTGATTTCAAACGGGGTTACCTGATTGTGGACCGCGTTGGGGTTCGTGTGCTGCGTGATCCGTTCTCCACCAAGCCCTATATTTTATTCTACACGACCAAGCGCGTGGGCGGCGGCATCCAGGATTTTGATGCAATCAAGACGCTGAAGTTCGGCCTGACTTAAGGCTTTTGGCCGACCCCCACCCCCCGCCCCTCCCCGTCCTTCGAGGCCCGCATAGAGGCGGGCACCTCAGGATGAGGAGGGACATACTGCAATCAAGGAAAATTTCATGTCACTTGTTCTAACGACTCCGCCGTTGGTGGAGCCGCTGAGTTTGGCTGAGGCCAAGGCGCACCTGCGTGTCACCCATGTGGATGATGACACGATGATCAGTACACTGATTGTTTCAGCACGCAGGCGTGTTGAAATGAAAACCGGACTGCGTTTGATTACGCAAGGCTGGTCGCAATTCATGGACTGCTGGCCGGATGGCGGCATGGTGGAATTGCGGGTGAACCCTGTCAGTGCAGTATCAGATGTTGTGATTTACGGCGATACGGACACGCCTGCGACGGTTGATCCGGCGCATTATTTTCTGGATGCCACATCAAACCCACCCCGGGTGGTATTTCGGCAGGGGCGCAACCCTTCACCGCCGGGGCGGCGCGCCAAAGGCATTGAAGTGCGCTTTTTAGCTGGGTTTGGCCTTGCTGCTGCCGTGCCTTCTGATTTGAAGCAGGCGGTGTTGCTTTTGGTCGCGGATGCCTATGCGCATCGTGGTGATGAGAGTGTACGGGTCATGCCGCCTGCGGTGCTTGAACTGATCAATGCTTACCGTGTGATGAGGCTGGCATGAACGGTGGCCTGGCTTTGGTGCAGGCCATGCGGGCGGCTTTGCTTGCCGATACGGCGCTGTTGGCACTTCTGGGTGGCGGGCATGTGTATGACGAAGTGCCCCGTGGTGAGCAGGCTTTGCATGTGAGTTTTGCCAGCGTGGAGGCACGCGACTGGTCGGTGATGGACCAGAAGGCGCATGAGCATTTTGTGACAATTGATGTGGGCACCAATGAGCGCGGACGGGCTCAGGCCCAGGCGATTTGTTCCCGTGTTGAAGCGGTGCTGGACAATGCGGCCCTGGTGTTGACGGATCACAGGCTGATCAATTTGCGTGCGATTTTTTACAATGTGGCACGGATGAAGAATGAGAAGACATTTGGCGCGACCTTGCGTTTTCGCGCCGCGACTGAACCCAATTAAGGAGAAAAAATCATGGCCGCACAAAAAGGCCGCGACCTGTTGCTGAAAGTTGATGCAACGGGGGGCGGGAGCTATCAGACAGTGGCGGGGCTGCGCGCTTCCACATTGTCGTTCAATGCCGAAACAGTTGATGCGACGTCGCAGGAAAGCGTTGGGGCGTGGCGTGAATTGCTGGCGGGAGCGGGTTTGAAAACGGCTGCACTGCGGGGCCAGGGCATCTTCAAGGATGCTGCGAGTGATGCCACTGTGCGCGGATATTTCTTCAACGGCACGATTGTGAACTGGCAGACCATCATTCCTGATTTCGGCATTGTGCAGGGGTTGTTTCAAATCACGGCGCTGGAATTTGCCGGGCGGCATGATGGCGAAGTGACGTTTGAAGTGTCGCTTGATTCTGCTGGTCCGCTGACATTCACGGTGATCTGATCATGGTCAACCGGCATCGGGGTGAGATTGGGGCAGTGTTTGATGGTGTGCACTACACGCTGTGTCTGACACTGGGCGCATTGGCAGAACTGGAACATGCCTATGGCGGTGAGGATGTGCTGGCGCTGGCAGAACGGTTTGAGCAGGGGCGGATCAAGGCGTCGGACGCCATCAAAGTGATTGGTGCCGGGCTTCGTGGAGCGGGACATGCTGTGACGGATGATGAAGTCGCGCGATTTCGTATGGACGATGGGGCTGCAGGTTTCATGCGGCTTGTCGTTGATTTGCTCAAGGCGACGTTTGCCGTTGTCTGAGCGCTTTCCATGGCTGGCACTGATGCGGCTTGGCATTGGCACCTATCATCTGTCGCCGCGTGAATTCTGGAATTGCACATTGCGGGAACTGGTGTTCGTGCGCGATGGCGGTGGCGTGTCGCGACAGGTGTTGGTGGAGATGATGAAGGAGTGGCCGGATGAATAATTCAGATACACAAATTTCACTGCGCACGGCGGAGCTGAAATCTGACATGCAGGATCTGTCGCGGCTGGCTGACTCATTTGGGTCGAAGTTGGTGACGTCTCTTGCAGGGGCTGTGGTGCATGGGCGGAAATTGTCTGACGTGTTTCGCGGGATTGCCTTGTCGATGGCCAATCAAGCCTTGTCCATGGCGATCAAGCCTCTGGGGAATTTGCTTGGCGGCCTATTTTCCAACGCACGCGGCAATGTGGTGACGCCGTTTGTTTCCGGTGGCGTTGTCAACAGCCCCATGTTGTTTCCGATGCGCAATGGCACAGGACTGATGGGGGAGGCGGGACCAGAAGCGATCATGCCTCTTGCACGTGGATCGGATGGAAAGCTGGGCGTGCGGGGTGGTGGATCTTCCTCGCATGTGACGGTGAATATTTCAACGCCGGATGTGCAGGGCTTTCGGCAATCGCAGTCCCAAGTGGCGGCGATGGTGGCAAGGGCGGTTGAACGCGGGCAAAGGAATCTTTGAATGGCATTTGATGATGTGAGATTTCCCACGTCGATTTCACGTGGGTGCACAGGTGGGCCGGAGCGGCGGACCGATGTGGTGACCACGGCGTCTGGCCGTGAAGAGCGCAACAGTCGCTGGGCCAATTCCAGGCGGAAATACAACCTCGGATTTGGGGTGAAGACGACTGCGCAATTGCATGACGTTATTCAGTTTTTCGAGGGGCGACGGGGCAAGCTTCACAGCTTCCGCTTCAAGGACTTTGCGGATTTCAAATCGAGTGCTGCCAATGGTGTTCCGCAGCGTACGGATCAAATTCTGGGAAGCGGCACAGGTGTGTTGGCGGCGTTTCAACTCGTCAAACACTATGGTGGACCGTCTCGGGACTATGTGCGGAATATTACTGCGCCTGTGGCTGGAACTGTCCTTGTAGCGGTGAACGGAGTAGCGTCCTTGGCGTTCACGCTGAATGCGGTGACGGGTGTGATTACCTTCAATGCGGGAAACTTTCCCGCTAACGGAGCTATTGTCACAGCGGGTTTTGAGTTTGATGTTCCGGTGCGTTTTGACACGGATGAAATCACCGTGAATCTAAAACATTTTGAAGCTGGTGAGATTCCGGAAATTCCGCTGATTGAGGTGCTGCCATGAGGACATTCCCTCCCGGTTTTCAGGCGCATCTCGACAGCGGGAGCACAACGCTCAGCCATTGTTGGCGGGTGACGTTGAAGACGGGTGAAAAGCTGGGTTTCACCGACCATGATGTTGATCTGGTATTTGATGGCACGGTGTTTGAAGCGGATGCGGGGTTCACGGCGAGCAGCATTGAGTCATCGCTTGGGTTGTCAGTGGACAACATGGATGCTGAGGGTGCGTTGCAATCCGCAAGGCTGGATGAGGCGAGATTGAAGGCAGGGGATTTTGACCATGCGGAGATCGAAATCTGGCGGGTGAATTGGCAGGATGTTTCACAGCGCGTGTTGATGCGCAAGGGCCATCTGGGTGAGGTGAGTTATGGTGACGGTGCATTCAAAGCCGAGGTGCGCGGACTTTCGCATCTGCTGTCGCAACAGAAGGGGAGGCTCTACCAGTTTGGCTGTGATGCGGAACTGGGTGATGCGCGTTGCGGTGTGAATGTTGCGAATGTTGCCTATGCTGATGCGGGGCTGGTTGTTGCCGTTGAAGAGGCGGCAGTGAGCTTGAGTGGCATTGCATTCGAGGACGACTGGGCTACGCGGGGGAGGTTGAAATTCATTTCAACTGGGAAGACCGTTGGCGTGAAGCGGCAGCGCAATGTGGGGGCTTTGACTCGCGTTGAATTGTGGCAGGCGTTGCCATTTGCAGTGGATGTGGGAGATAGTGTTTTGTTGACGGCGGGGTGTGACAAGCAATTTGCGACCTGCGGAACCAAGTTTTCCAATACGGTGAATTTTCGCGGCTTTCCACATATGCCTGGAACAGATTTTGTGGCGACTTTCGCCACGTCGGGGGACCCGAATAACAACGGCGGGAAACGCGCATGACAGACGATTTCGCTCGTGGCGCACCCTTCGAGGCTCGCAAGAGCTCGCACCTCAGGGTGAGGGAGCGCGCGTTCAAACACATGAACCCTCATCCTGAGGTGCCCGCCCTCTTGCGGGCCTCGAAGGATGCGCAAGAATTGAAGACAAAATCGCGTCTGGGTCTCCGGGAAGAGGTGGTGACCGCTGCGCGTGGCTGGATTGGGACACCTTATCGGCACCAGGCGAGTTTGCGTGGTGTTGGCTGTGACTGTCTGGGATTGGTACGCGGGGTTTGGCGTGACTGCATGGGTGCTGAGCCGGAAGCGGCACCGGCCTATTCGCCGGATTGGGCCGAGGCGGGGGGACTTGAGACCTTGGCCGATGCCGCAGGGCGGCATTTCCTGCGGGTTGATGATTTGAAATTTGAAGAAGGTGATGTGGTGCTGTTCCGGTGGAAGCCGCATTTGCCAGCGAAACATGCAGGTATTGCGACGGGTCAAACGACAATGATTCATGCGCAGGACGGTGTTGCGGTTTCGGAAGTTGCGCTGTGTCGATGGTGGATGCGGCGTGTGGCGTTTGTGTTCCGGTTTCCGGTGTAGCGCCCCGTCAAAGTTCCCTATAATCTTGAAAGTATTCCATGGCGACTGTTGTTCTTTCTTATGCTGGTGCGGCGCTTGGCACGCTGGTGGGTGGGCCCATTGGCGGGATTGTGGGGCGGGCAATTGGTGGTTTGGCCGGCAATGTTATTGACCAGCGTTTGTTTGGGCAGAAGCGCCGGAGCGAAGGCCCGCGCGTGAATGATTTGCGGGTCATGACGTCGGAAGAGGGTGCGGCTATTCCTGCCGTGTGGGGGCGGATGCGGGTTTCGGGCCAAGTGATCTGGGCCACGAATTTGGAAGAGGTGGCTTCAACAGCGACGCAAAAGGCCTCGTCGAAAGGCGGGTCAAAATCAACGTCCACGAGCTACAGCTATTTTGGAAATTTTGCCGTGGGGCTGTGTGAAGGCGAAATTGACGGCATCGGCCGGGTGTGGGCAGATGGCAAGGTGATTGACATCGGGTCTTTCACCACGCGGCTTTATGTGGGGAGCGAAACGCAGAGTCCCGATAGCTTGATTGCGGCGTTTGAAGGGATGGCCCCAGCTTATCGCGGCCTTTCCTATATTGTGTTTGAACATTTGCCGCTGGAGCGGTTTGGCAATCGGTTGCCTCAGCTATCGTTTGAGATTTTCAAACGGGGATCATCACTGGGTGAAAAAATACGCTCGATCAATATCATTCCTGGTTCAACGGAGTTTGGTTATGACACGGCACTGGTGACGCGCAGTGATGCGCGGGGTTTGACGGTGAGCGAGAATGCCCACGCGTCGGCAGAGGTTTCTGACTGGTCGGTGTCGATGGATCAGTTGCAGGGGGCGTGCCCTAATTTGCAGTCGGCATCGCTGGTGGTGGCGTGGTTCGGCAATGATCTGCGCTGTGGTTCATGCAGCGTGCGGCCACGCGTGGACAATGCGACGAAGGTGACGACGGGTGCGACCTGGTCGGTTTCTGGCGAAACGCGATCTACTGGTGTTGTTGTCAGCAACAGCGGTGGTGCTCCTGCGTTTGGTGGAACGCCTTCCGACGACACAGTGGTGCGTGCCATACAGGATTTGCATGCCCGCGGGCTTGATGTGACGTTCTATCCCTTTCTGCTGATGGATATTCCGGCAGGGAACGGGTTGGTTGATCCTTATGGCGGTGCGGCGCAAGAGGCTTATCCGTGGCGGGGCAAGTTGACATGCAGTGTGGCACCGGGCCGGGCGGGAACGCCTGACAAGACTGCGGCTATGGCGCCAGA
>JANMEM010000077.1:0-7720 GCA_031376985.1 Hyphomicrobiales bacterium | reverse complement strand
GTGGCGGGCAATGGCGCTGATCTTCTGATCGGCGGCGCTGACAATGACGAGGTGAGTTACGAGACGGCGACAACGGGCGTGTTTGTCAATCTCATCACGGGGACTGGCGCAAACGGCGGGGTGCTGCAGCAGATCGAGAATATCAGAGGCTCTGCCTTCGGCGATGTTCTGCAAGGCGACAATGGAGCCAACACCATTCGTGGACTTGCTGGTAATGACTACATTATTGCGGGCAATGGTGCAGACCTCATCATTGGTGGGGCTGACAATGATACCGTGAGCTACGAAACCGCAACCACAGGCATATTCGCAAATCTCGAAACGGGTGTGGGGGCCAATGGTGGCGTGCTGCAGGAAATCGAGAACCTCACGGGTTCAGCCTTTGGTGACGTGCTGATGGGCAATGTGACAGGCAACACCCTGAAGGGTGGTGCAGGCAATGACTTCATCGTTGGCAATAATGGTTCTGATGCCCTGTTCGGCGGGGCTGATGCAGACGTGTTCCGCTTCGAAACATCAGTTTTCGGCAATGATGTGATCGCCGACTACCAGGACAACGCCGACCATGTTTCCTTTGGCAATCTTGTGGCCACCAGCTTCGGTCAGCTGACTATTCTGAACAACAACTCCCTCAACGTCACCGTTCAAATTGCCGGACAGTCCATTGTGGTACAAAGTGTCACCAATGTTACGCTGACAGCGAGTGATTTTCTGTTTGTGTGAACCCAACCGACCAAGACCGCATGGTTTACCAAACCTGAACAATACCAGCTTAAATTAAACCCTGATTTATCTCAATCATGAAGGGAAAAGTCACGTCATGGCGCTAATGTGCCATGCTGTAGCGCATTCATGGTGAGGGTAAAATGACTGTCCAGCAAGACCGCGAACAACTGTTTCTGGAACTCATCAATCGCGCCCGCATGGACCCCGCCGCCGAAGCCTTGCGTCTCAACTTGACCACAACACTGACAGGCGGAAATGCAACAACCATCACCGCCGATGCAAAACAGGTTCTGGCTTTCAACTCATCGCTTTATTCAGCTGCCACGGGCCACAGTGCCTATCAGATCGCCAACAATGTGTTCAGCCACACAGGCTCCGGCGGCACTTCACCTGCTGACCGCATGGCATCCGCAGGCTTTGGCGTAAAATATGGCAATGGTTCATTCAATTTTTATGGTGGCGAGAACATTGCCTGGACTGGCACTACCGGCACACTGGACGCCAATGCCGAAGTCTATACCTTGCACAAGAACCTGTTTTTCAGTGACGGTCACCGCGCCAATTTGCTCAATCCCGTGTATGAGGAAGCAGGCATATCGGCACAGACCAGTACCAGCTACCAAGGCTATAACGCACTGCTCACCACCCATAATTTCGGCAGTTTGCAAACCGCCGCAATATTTGTGACAGGCGTAAACTACACCGACACAAACAATGATGATTTCTATTCCATCGGTGAATCCGCTGCGGGCAGGACCGTTCAACTTCTCAATGGTGCAACAACACTTGCCACCGCCACAACTGCAAATGCAGGCGGCTACAGTCTGGCAATAACCGCTACAGGCACGCTCGAAGTTGTCTATTCGGCTGGCGGAATGGCAGGCGAGCGTGGCGCAAGTTTTGTGCGCGCCGGAACCGACAACCAGAATGTGAAGTTCGATCTGGTTGACGGTGTCACGATTGAAACAAACACGTCAGCCACCCTCACCCGCGATGCCCAGAACCTCACCCTGTTGTCCTTCACCAATATCAATGGCACGGGCAATGCCCTGGCCAATATATTGACCGGAAACCGCGGCAACAACATTCTCGATGGCGGTATTGGCAACGACACTTTGAACGGTGGTGACGGCAACGATACGCTGATTGGCGGTCAGGGCAATGATGCGCTGAATGGCGGTGCCGGAACCGGAGACGTGGTTGTTCTCACAGGTAATATGGCCAACTATGCCTTCAACGTGTCAGGCTCCAACGTCACAATCTACAATCCCGATGGCAGTACAGATACAGCCGTCAACGTCGAGAGTTTTCAGTTTGGCGATGGCATCCGCACACTTGCCCAGCTGCCGTCGACCAGTGGCGCTCCCGTCCGCTCAGCCTCAATAGTTGCGCAAAACCCGTCACTGGCTGAAGGCAACAGCGGCACCACGCAATTCACATTCAACATCAATCTCTCCGGCGCTGTCTTTGCAACACAAACTCTCAATTATACTGTCGCGGGAAACGGCATTGACGCCGCAAGTGCTTCGGATTTTTCCGGCGCCTTGACCGGCAGCGTCACCTTCCTTGCAGGCGAAAGCACAAAATCAATTCTGGTCACCGTGCTTGGCGACACGCTGTTTGAAGCGAGCGAAAGCTTCAGCGTAACACTGGCCGCACCCACGTCCGGACTGTCTCTCGCAATAGCCACCACCACTTCGACCATCACAAATGATGATTCAGCCGTCATCAATGGCACTGCCTCCGGTGACAGTCTTATAGGAACAGCTGCTGTCGATGAGATTCACGGACTGGCCGGAAACGACGTGCTTCTCGGCGGCGCCGGTGCTGACATCATTGATGGTGGTGCCGACATCGATACGGCAAGCTACGCCAGCTCTGCAACAGGTGTTCTGGTCAACCTCATGACCAACAGCGCCAATGATGGCGACGTGCTCTCTGGCATTGAGAACATTCTGGGCTCCAACGCGGGTGACGTGCTGACGGGCGACAATGGTGCCAACACCTTGCGCGGTGGCGCTGGCAATGATTACCTGATCGCCGGCAACGGCGCTGATCTGTTGATCGGCGGTGCCGACAATGATGTGGTGTCCTACGAAACCGCATCGACAGGTGTATTGGTCAACCTCACAACGGGTGCCGGTGCCAATGGCGGCGTGTTGCAGGAAATCGAAAATATCACAGGTTCAGCTTTTGGTGATGTGCTGACGGGTGACAATGGTGCCAACACTATTCGTGGTGGGGCGGGCAATGATTACATCATCGCTGGCAACGGCGCTGACTTCCTGATTGGCGGAGCGGATAATGACGTGGTCAGCTATGAAACCGCAACCACCGGCGTTTACGCCAATCTTGCCACAGGCGTTGGGGCAAACGGCGGTGTGTTACAGGACATCGAAAATATCGTGGGCTCGGAATTCGGCGACGTGCTGCTGGGCAGTGCCGCTGGCAACACGCTGCGGGGCGGCGCTGGCAATGATTATCTCGTGGGCGATGCAGGTTCCGATGCGCTCTATGGCGGGGCCGACAACGACGTGTTCCGTTTTGAAACCAATAATTTTGGCAATGACTACATCGGCGACTACGTGGACAACGGCGACCATATTTCCTTCGGCGCTGCGGTCGCAACCAATTTTGGCGAGCTCACGATTCTTGGCAACGGAACAACGTCAGTGACGATCCAGGTTGTCGGGCAGTCCATTGTAGTCGAAGGCTTGAACAACATCACATTGACCGTGAGTGATTTCCTGTTTTCATAATGAAGATATGAAAACGTCTTCACGCCGAGGCGCGAACCTTTGCAAGTGTCGAAGGACTTGACTGGACCCCCTTGCTTAACTGACTGTTAACGCATAGCTTCCTGCTGCGGGGCCTGTAGACTTCTTTTTAACCGATCACTTTCGGAGTCCTCTTGCCATGGCCAATTTCATTGTCACAAACCTGAATGATGCAGGCGCGGGTTCGCTGCGTGCCGCACTCACCTTGGCCAACGCCAATGCGGATGCGGACAGCATCACATTTACAGTGGCGGGGCAGATCACGCTGACTTCGGAACTGACCCTGACCAACGATGTGACCATTACTGGTGACATCAATGGAGACCGCAAGGCCGATGTGACAATTTCCGGAGGAAACACCACCCGCATCTTCAACCAGTCAGGTGCCAGCACCGATGTGGCCCTGCTCAGCCTGACGCTGGCCAATGGCAGCACTGCCGGAGATGGAGGTGCCATTGTTGCGATTTCTGGCAGCCTGTCGATCAACAACACCACGATACGCGACAACCAGGCGGCCGGCGATGGTGGTGGCATTAATACCTTTGGAACGGCGCTCACCATAAACAACTCACTGTTGTTGAGCAACTCGGCCCAGAACGGCGGCGGGCTCTACAGTGATGGAAGTGCGACGACAACAATCACCAACACCACGATCCATAACAATATTGCGTCAGGCAATGGTGGCGGAATCTATGTTGACATCAGCAACACGCTCAACCTCAACAACAGCACTGTCACATCCAACTTGGCGGACGCCAATAACGATGGTTTCGGCGCGGGCGGCGGGGTTTTCATTTACAACACGTCGGCGCATCTGAACGTTACAAATTCGGTGGTGGCAACCAATTTCCAGGCCGCTGCTGCCAGTAACGTGTCGGGCACAATTTTCAGTTCCAACCATGGTGTGTTCGGAACCGCAGTGACCATCACCACGGACACCTTGAGCCTGCAAAATGTAACCAACGTCAGGCTTGGTGCGCTCGGCAACCATGGCGGTACGGTGCAGACGCAAAACATTCTGGCAGACAGCGTGCTGATCAACAGCGGTGTGAATTCCGGACTTCCCCCTTTCGATGCCAATGACAACCCGCGTATCTTTGCCGGAACAGTGGATGTGGGGGCGACTGAATTTCAACTGGTGGTGACCACGCAAAGTGATGTGGTCAATGCCAATGACGGTTTCCTGTCCCTGCGCGAAGCCGTGGCGCTGGCCAATGCGGATGCGGGTGTTGATGTAATCACCTTCAGCTCCGCCCTCCAGGGCCTCACCCTGACACTTGGATCAGAGCTTGCGCTCACTTCCGATATTACGATTAGTGGTGACGTAAATGGCGACAAGGCGGCTGATATAATCTTGTCTGGAGGTGGTTTAAATCGCATCTTCAACCAAACGGGTGCGACCACGGATATTCATCTTGCCAGCCTCAATTTTATACAAGGCCAAGTTGTTGGCAGCGGCGGAGCGATTTCTGCAACCGGTGGCGGCACATTGGATGTTCGCTATTCCGGCTTTGCCAATAATACAGCCACAGGCAATGGCGGCGCTGTGTTTGTCGGTAGCGTCACTACGACGATATCAAGTTCAGCATTTTTGTCCAACAGCGCCACGTGGGGTGGTGGATTTTACGCCATCGGTGGCAATACGACCATCAGCAACACCACCATCCATGCCAATTCTGCGACCACTCATGGCGGCGGTGTTTACATTGATGGCAATGCAACGATTATCAACAGCACTATCACTGACAATCGCGCCGATTCTAATGGAGACGGCAATGGCATCGGCGGTGGCATTTTCAAGTTCAATCAGGCTGGTGAAACTCTCACCCTTGTCAATACGGTGGTGGCCAATAATTTTGTGGGCAATGCTGCAGTGCATGAGGATGTTAGTGCAGGCCGCACTGCCCAAATCCTCTCTACCAACTCGGCCTTTGGCACGGCGGCGGATGTCACGACTGTGACAAATAATCTGTTCAACCAAAGCAATGTGCAACTGAATCTCGGCGCAATCGCCAGCAATGGTGGCCCGGTGCTGACGCAGGCGATCGGTGCTGGAAGTGTGTTGCTGGACGCGGGCAACAATGCGGGTACAGCGGGCCTTGCAACGGATGCCACGGGTGGCCTTCGCATTGCGGGCAATCGGGTTGATATTGGTGCTGTCGAACAGCAACTCGTCGTAACCAACACCAATGACGCAGGTGCAGGTTCTTTGCGGGCGGCGATCACGGCGGCCAATGCCAATGCCGACCACAACACCATCACCTTTGCCACCAACTTGGCGGGACAGACAATTACGCTGTTGACCGAACTGGCGCTGACCTCCGACATCACTATTGATGGTGACGTGAACAACGACAACAAGGCGGACGTTACGCTGTCCGGCGGCACCACCACACGGATATTGCATCAGACTGGTGGTGATACCGACGTGAAGCTGATGAGCCTGACGTTGAGAGATGGGTCTTCGAACAATGGCGGAGCCATTTTTAGCTATAGCATTGCCGGAAGCCTCGAAATCCGCAACTCAAACCTGCTCAACAATGTGTCAACCGACTATGGCGGCGCGCTTTCCACCAACAACACGACAACAACCATCATCAACACGCTGGTACAAGGCAACTCAGCACTCCGGGGTGGCGGATTGTATTTTTATGGCGGCAGTATCGCGGTGGTGAATTCAACCGTCGTCGGTAATTCATCGCTTTCCGTGGGTGGCGGCATTTACATTGATGGCGATCTCAACGTGTTCAACAGCACCATCACCGGAAACCGTGCCAATTCCGACGGAATCGGCACCGAAGAAGGCGGCGGCATTTTCAAGTTCAATCAAGCGGGCGAACTGTTGAACATCCTCAACACGGTACTGGCCGACAATTTCAAGGGCACAGGCAGCACCCTGAATGATGTGAACAGCGGCGTTACAGCACAAATCGAGGCCAATACCTCAGCTTTCAGCTCGGCTGCCGGAGCCTCCGTCACCAACAATGGCGGCAATCTGTTCAGCCAGACAGCCACACAACTGGCTCTGGGCGAATT
This sequence comes from Hyphomicrobiales bacterium, assembly GCA_031376985.1. GTDB lineage: Bacteria > Pseudomonadota > Alphaproteobacteria > Rhizobiales > Aestuariivirgaceae > Aestuariivirga. The sequence goes on along the minus strand of JANMEM010000077.1, from coordinate 1,181 downwards.
GCTCGACAATGGCGGCACCACGCTCACCCGCTCCATGCTGGATGGCAGTGTGCTGATAAATGAGGGCAACCTCGGCCTCCTGCCCAATGACTTCCCGGACATTGACGCCGATGGCAACACTGGTGAAAACTTGCCCCTCGATGGCCGTGGCGGCCCGCGTGAGACGGGTGGTATAGACATCGGTGCGGTGGAGCAGATCATCGACGAAACCATTCGCGGCACGTCGGGCAACAACAATATCATTGGCGGTCTGGGCATTGATAACCTGTCCGGCCTTGCGGGCGATGACACCATCAATGGTGGTGTGGGCGGTGACACGCTGGACGGTGGCAGCAATACCGCGGTTGGGGATACGCTGAGTTATGCTGGATCACTGCTGGGAGTCTCCATCAACCTTGCCACCAATACAGCGCAAGCTGGCGATGCGCAGGGCGATATTATCTCGAACTTCGAGAACGTCACGGGTTCAGCCTTCGGTGACCAGCTGGTGGGCGACGGCGGGGCCAATGTCTTGACAGGCGGGGCTGGCAATGACCTGTTCGTGGGTGGGCTTGGCGCTGACCGGATGATCGGCGGAGCTGACCTTGATGTGGTGGATTATTCAAGTTTCGTCACAGGCGTTGCGGTTGACCTCACCCTGGGCACGGGCCCCGGCGGTGATCTGATTTCAGAAATCGAGAATATCACAGGCTCAGCCCTTGGTGATGTTCTCATTGGCAACAACGGAGCCAACACCATGCGTGGCGGCGTGGGCAATGACTTCTTCGTGGCAGGCAATGGCGCTGATCTTTTGATCGGTGGCGCTGACAATGACGAGGTGAGTTACGAGACGGCGACAACGGGCGTGTTTGTGAACCTGATCACGGGGACGGGTGCAAACGGTGGCGTGTTGCAGCAGATTGAAAACATCAGGGGTTCAGCCTTTGGCGACGTGTTGCAAGGTGACAATGGAGCTAACACCATTCGTGGTTTGGCAGGAAATGATTACATCATCGCGGGCAATGGCGCGGATCTGATCATTGGTGGCGCTGATAATGACATGGTCAGTTATGAAACTGCAACGATCGGCATCTTCGCCAACCTTGCAACCGGCATCGGGGCCAATGGGGGCGTGTTGCAGGAAATTGAGAATATCACAGGCTCGGCCTTCGGTGACGTCATCCTCGGAAGCTCAGGAGGCA
>JANMEM010000467.1:0-2442 GCA_031376985.1 Hyphomicrobiales bacterium | reverse complement strand
GTCGTTCCAAACGCGCACGTAGCGTAGCGAAGTAAGCGATTTGGAGGCCCGCGCTATCGCTCACAGCCAAGAAAGCGGGTTTCCAAATCATTCGTTCCGCTTTGCTGCACTCATGTTTGGAATGACGGGGTTTTGGTGAGCCGTATTCATGCCCGCAACAGGAACACTTCTCCCTGCGACTGTTCCGTGTCCAGCCATTGCAAATCCAGTTCCGGAAACTCTGCTTCTATCATCGCGCGGCCTGTGCCGATTTCGCAGATCAGGGTGCCGCCTTTGTTCAGGTGGTTTGGTGCTTCCCTCAGAATGCGCCTTGTGATGTCGAGGCCGTCTTTTCCACTGATGTGGGCCATCAGGGGTTCGGCTTTGTATTCGGGGGGGAAGGCTTCGGTTTCGGCTTTTGCAACATAGGGCGGGTTGGCGAGGATGAGGTCGTAGCGTTTGCCTTTTAATGGCGCGAAAAGATCGCCCTGATGCAGGGTGATCACGGCTTCCACGTCAAGTTCTTTGAGGTTGATGCGGGCCACTTCGAGGGCGTCTGCTGAAAGGTCTGTTGCGTCGATTGCCGCATCTGGAAAAAAGTTGGATGCGAGGATGGCGAGGCAGCCGGAGCCTGTGCAGAGATCGAGAATGGTGGACACCTTGTCGGCATCGACAAGCGGTTCACCTTCGGGGCTCAACATGCCACCCGCCAAAAAATCGCCGATGTAGGAGCGTGGCACGATGACCCGTTCATCGACGTAAAACGGAATGCCGTGCATGTAGGTTTTCTTGAGCAGATAGGCTGCGGGTTTCCGCGTGGTGATGCGGGCTTCGATAATGTCGAGCAGTTGTTTGCGCTCACCCTGCAACAGGGTTGCATCAAGCCAGGGATTGATGTCACCCACGGGCAGATGCAGGGTTTCAAGAATGAGAAATGCCGCTTCATCTATGACGCTTGTGGTGCCGTGGCCGTGCACCAGTTTGGCGGCGCGGAAACGCGACACGGCATAGCGCAGGAAATCCCGGGGGGTGGTGAGTTCGGCGGTCATTGGAACTAGCTACTGTGGAGCGGACCGTAGGTCAAACGCCACGTGTTGTTTCAGTCCGGCAAAGCCGCTATCTGGTCGGCATGACCCAATTCCGCATTGCCATTGTTCCCGTGACACCCTTCCAGCAAAACTGTTCTATCGTCTTCAATGACGAGACGAAAAAAGGCGCTGTTGTCGATCCGGGTGGTGATGTTCCGCTCGTTCTGGAGGCCATAAAACAGACAGGTGTGACGATTGAGAAAATCCTGCTCACTCATGGTCATATTGACCATGCGGGTGGGGCTGCGGAGTTGCGCGAGAAATTAGGGGTTCAAATCGAAGGCCCGAACAAGGAAGATGATTTTCTGTTGCAGGACTTGCCGAAGACGGGTGCGCAATATGGCATGAGGGATGCTCGGGTGGTGACGCCGGACCGCTGGCTGGTTGAAGGAGATGTGGTGGAAGTGGCAGGATTTACATTTCGCATCATCGAAGCGCCGGGGCATTCGCCGGGGTCGGTTGTGTTTTTCAACGAGGCGGAGCGGTTTGCCTTTATGGGTGATGTGCTGTTCAAGGGTTCGGTGGGGCGCACGGATTTGCGGCGTTCCAACCCCCAGCATTTGTTGGATGCGATCAAGACCAAGATATTGCCGCTGGGTGATGATGTGATGTTTTTGCCGGGCCACGGTGAGGCCAGCAACATTGGCGATGAACGGCGGAGCAATCCGTTTATTCAGGATTAGCGGAACGTGGCTTAAACCTGCATCTCGACCAGCCGCGAATTTGCTGCGAAATAGGCATCGCCAGTGGTTTTGAAGGTTCCGCATTCCTGTGTGGCTTTGGGGCCGAAGGTTTCACAATATTGTTCGTCTGATGCGACCCAGCGGCCTTTGCCTTCGCCGCGGGCGTCGTCCTGATAGTCGAAAGTTCCGTCGGCGTTATAGGTTACAAAGCCGTTTCCGTCCTTGCGGGTGTATTGAAAGGTTTTGCCGACGATGCGGGCCTGGATGTCGGCGGCTGACAGGTTGCGAATCTGTTCACCTTGCTTGTCAGTAAACGCAGAGGTGCCGCCATTGGTGATGCGCACGCCTTTTGGACCCGAAGCGCAAGCACTCAAAGTCAAACCAATCGCAACAGTGATGAGAACGAGCCGATGCTTCAATTCCATATTCCCCAATGAACCCCCGGCTGCCGCATGTGCCACAGCTGGCACATTGCTGCAAGCCGCTTATATGCTGGCCTGTAGCACGATCACTTTTGTACCGACGGGCACGCGTTCAAACAAATCGGCAACGTCTTCATTCAGCATGCGAATGCAGCCCGATGACATGGCCTTGCCAATGGATTTCGGATCATTGGTGCCGTGAATGCGGTAAAGCGTATCAACACCATTTGCATTGAGATACAGGGCTCTTGCGCCCAAAGGATTTTCCGG
>JANMEM010000460.1:0-1930 GCA_031376985.1 Hyphomicrobiales bacterium | reverse complement strand
CACCTTGCAATTGGGTCTCAGTTCGGTGACAGCGGCTCGCGCTGCATCCAGTTTCTTGGCTGGAACGTCCAGAACAACATGGGTGTTCTTGATCAATGCCTTGACCGGGCTGGCAATGGCCTTGCTGAGGTCCTTCGCGAGGTTTTTGAAGTCCGTTTCAGGGTGGCTTGATTGAACCGTCAATTTGGCCCGCCCCTTCACCGGACGACCGTAAATGGCAATGCCAGCGGAGTCAGAACCCCGGTCTGTCATGGTAATCAGCATGTCAGTCAACATGGCGCCCAGCTTTGGTTCCAGCTTGGGGTCTTTCAAAAACAACCCTACGATGCCGCACATGGCTTTAACTCCTTAGAACTCTGTAACTCGAAGCTAACACTGCTATTTCCACATTTCAACTGTCAAGAAACTTTTTTCACTATGAAATTCGCCTTTGGTTGATACGGTACGCGTCAATGATCGACATTCCCCAGATAAAAACACCACCAATGTGCCGACCTGCGAAACTTGCGTGCTCTGGCATCAATTTCAAACTGATCCAGCCAAGAATTGTCATAAAGAAAATAAACATGAGCCCGCGTTGAGCTTGTCCAAGTAACACATGGCCAGCACCAGGAATGAGCGACACGGCGAAGACGAGCAAAGGATGTTTAGGTTTTGGCATGATCGAAAATATCATTCCTGAGATTGACAAGCGTGTCCATGATCTGACTTGCGACATCCACATCTATGGAGGAGCCACCAAAATTTGCTTCACGAAACACTCCGTAACGGGCGCGATCACCTTCTGCCAATTGCATGACAATGCGCAAGCCCTTCGGCGAAATCAGAAACTCTTTGCCGCGTCCATGGTAAAAAATTTCAAGGTGATGCGACACAATTGAAAGCACGTCGCTTGGCGTCGCCGCATCACTTCTGAGAGTAGCTTGTTCAGGAAACCCTTGCGGCAAGGACAGCGTGTGCGGCAGAAAATCAAAATTCGAAAATGATGTCACCCCGGCTGCACGCATCATCATATCCGTCGTTTCTAAAACAGGTTGAGGTTCCGGCAATGTCACCATCAACCACAGGCTCGGCAGCTTGCGCGTTGCCAAGGTATCTACCACGGTTTTCAGTTGAAAGTCATGATCGCGGTAGCGGCCAACGAGCGTCCATACGCCAGCCGTTGTGCCTCGTTGAACATCAGGATTCTCGAACAACGAAAATACGGGTTCAAACAACACACGGCCTTGTTCGGCGCGTTTGGCGCCTTCGCGCAAGTATTGCCAGAACAACAGAGCCACCAAACCAGCAGTAACAATGGCACCGATTATGATTTGAATTGCACTCATCGCAATTAAAATGGCCCGCCTTTCAGCGGGCCATTGGCTTTCCGAACATGCATCAGTAACCCTTGGGTTTCGGCCAAGGCATTGTGAACTGTGCCCCACGCTTCACATATTGATAGCGGTAGAAATGGAACCAAAGTGACATGATGATATAAAACACCACCATGGCCGTAAGCTGCGCTCCGTATCCCAGGAAGATTGCGAAGAACGTCACCACACACAGGATGAATAGCACAATGGCAGGCAGCGGATGGAACGGGTGGGTATAGCCACGCCGGATCGTCCCCAGGGGCCATTTGTTGCGGAACATGATGATGTTCAGCGCCATGAAAGTGTAGTGCAACACGCCCGACAAAATCGAGAATGTAATCGCCTGACCCAGATTTGCCGTGAAGGCAAAGGCCAAGGCAATCGGCACGAGGAACAGGATTGAGCGATAGGGTGTGCGGTACTTTGGATGCACAGCCGAGAACCATGACGGAATATAACGGTCACGACCCAGCGAGAACCAAGCCCGTGCTGCATCGTTGATGCAACCATTGGCCGAAGCCGTGGCAGCAAGAACTGTAGCTGCAAACATCAGCATTTCAAGCGACCTGCTGCCC
>JANMEM010000432.1:0-2142 GCA_031376985.1 Hyphomicrobiales bacterium | reverse complement strand
TGGCTTGATGATGACGATGTCTGGACCGACAGACATTTTTTGTCAGCCTGCGCGGACAGCCTGAACGCAGAAAGTGATTTTGTCTTCGCCGATGGAACGCTGGTCTTTCCGGATGGAACGCGGAAAGCTTTTGCCAAAGATGCGGACCCTGAAACTTTGCGACAGGATAACACCATTCTGATTTCTGCGGTGTGTTATCGGCGCAGTTTGCATCAATCACTTGGAATGTTCGACGAGGCCCTGCCTTATTACTGGGACTGGGATTGGTATCTGCGGGTGGCGAATGCCGGACAGCAGATGACGCGGTTGATGGCGCCTGTAGTTGATATTCGAATCCATCAAAATAACATGTCGGGCAATGCAAATGCAGGCCCACGCTCTGCCAATTTGCAACTTCTTTGCAACAAACATCTGCTGCCGGAAATACCGCTTAAGTCACATATCGACTTTGTTTAGCGCCTCTTAAGTCATTGATATTATTTAACTTAACCAGTGTAAAAAGTGTTAACAAAGAGTTAACTGCTGTTTATAAGGCTTTTTTTGCATCGCAATCAAAAACAGGGCCGAAAATAAAGGGTTTTACAGACTCGCTTGGTGATGTATTCAAGTTTCATTAACGATTCGTCGTAACCCAAGGAGAAAGCCATGGTTGAAGAAAAAGTACTGACAGTAGCCCTTTCGAAGATCGCTGCTGAACTTGCCGAAAAGCATGAAATGTCAAAAAAAGGCATGGGCGAATTGCTGTCCAACTTTGTTGAACTGACAGTGAAGAACCTGAAAAAAGGCAACAAGGTTCGCATCACCGGCCTTGGCATTTTCCAGGTCAAGAAGCGCCCTGCACGTTTGGGCCGCAACCCGCTGACGGGTGAGCAAATCAAGATCAAGGCATCGAAGAAGCTGGCCTTCCGCGCTGCCAAGGAAGTCAAGGAATCCATCTAAGTTTGTTTGTGACGGCCTTCGCTGTCGCAAGAGGATTTTAGAGACTCCACTCTATTTCTCCCAAGACGTGCGTAAACAACTCCCCGCAGTGCAAGCTGCGGGGTTTTTCGTTTGCGATGAGAAGAATTCACCGCGTGAGGTGATTGCGGTTGACCAGGCGTAACGGTAGTTTGTCTGCTCTAATTCGCTACAGGAAAAATTCATGAAATCGTCCGCACAAGTTGTTGTCATTGGTGGTGGCGTGGTTGGCTGCTCTGTTCTGTATCACCTCACCAAAGCCGGCTGGAAAGACGTGGTGCTGGTGGAGCGGGACATTCTCACATCCGGTTCAACCTGGCACGCCGCGGGCGGCTTTCACACCCTGAACGGTGACCCCAATGTAGCGAAGCTGCAGGGCTACACCATTGGACTTTATGACGAACTGGAGAAAATTTCCGGACAGGCCTGCGGCTTGCATCGCTCCGGCGGGTTGATTTTAGCTGATACCAAGGACCGGTTAGACTGGTTGAAAATGGCGCATGCCCGGGCACGCTATCTCGGACTCGAAACGGAAATGCTGACAATGGCGGAGGCGAAGAAGCTGAACCCGCTGTTGGAGGAAGAATATTTTGTCGGTGCCATGCTGGACGCGGCTGACGGCAACCTTGACCCCGAAGGAACGACCCATGCCTACGCGAAATCTGCCCGCATTGGCGGCGCTGAAATCTATCAAGGCACACGCGTCATCGAAATCAATCCGCGTGCGGATGGCTCCTGGGATGTGATTTCGGACAAAGGCAGTATTCACGCCCAGCATGTTGTCAATTGCGGCGGCCTCTGGGCGCGTGAAGTGGGCCGCATGGTGGGACTGGAATTGCCGGTGCTTGCCATGGAGCATATGTATCTGGTCACCGACGAGATGCCGGAGGTCAAGGCCTTCAACGCAGAACGCGGCCATGAACTTCCGCACATCATTGACTTCCGCTCTGAAATTTATATGCGGCAGGAGCGTGATGGTTTGGTTCTTGGAACCTATGAACAGGATTGCCGGCCGTGGAGCCCGAAGAACACACCTTGGGAATTTGGCCGCGAATTGTTGCAGCCGGATCTCGATCGTATCGCGCCAAATCTGGAACTAGGTTACAAGCATTTCCCGGCATTGGCCAAGGCTGGCATCAAGCGCGTCATCAATGGACCTTTCACGTTTACACCGGATGGCAACCC
>JANMEM010000427.1:0-2704 GCA_031376985.1 Hyphomicrobiales bacterium | reverse complement strand
ACCCGCCAGTTTCCAGCGCAACGATGCCCAAGGCGAACGATTTGTTTTAAGCGCCAGCTCCAGATTGTCCCACACCGTGTGATTGTCAAAAACAGTTGGCTTCTGGAATTTTCGGCCAATGCCCAGATTGGCAATCGCCGCCTCATCCAGTCGCGTGAGGTCGATGTTGTTGAACAACACCCGACCTTCATCGGGCCTCGTCTTGCCGGTGATGACATCCATCATGGTGGTCTAGCCTGCCCCATTGGGGCCGATGATGGCGCGCATTTCAGCGCGTGCCACAGCAAGGTCGAGATTGTTCAGCGCCTTGAATCCATCAAAGGACACGTTGACACCTTCGAGGAAGAGCAGCGTTTCCGCGAGGTCATGTTTGGCAACGGCGGTCATTCTGCGGCCTGCGGTGCGAGGGTTGGATCAGATTTGTCGGGCATCGATTTACGCCAGCCCGCAAACAAGCCTGCGAGCCCCTTGGGCATAAACAGGGTCACCACAATGAACAATCCACCCAACATGAACAACCAGGCATCAGGCATCACACCCGTGAGCCAACTCTTGGCGGCGTTTATGACGATGGCACCAAGTGCTGCCCCCCAAAGTGTTCCACGTCCGCCAAAAGCCGTCCAGATCACGGTTTCGATGGAATTTTCCGGCGAGAACTCGGAAGGATTTATTATGCCCACTTGCGGCACGTAGAGCGCACCCGCCACACCTGCCATCATGGCGGACACCACGAAGACGAAGAGTTTGTAGTGTTCAACTCTGTAGCCCAGAAACCGCGTGCGTGATTCCGCATCGCGGATGCTGACGAGGACGCGACCCAATTTTGACGAGACGATTTTGCGCGCAACCACGAAACACAAAGCCAGCGCCAGAGCTGACAGGAAAAACAACGTAGCGCGCGTCGACGGGGCTTGCACGGAGAAGCCCAGAATATCCTTGAAGTCTGTCAGACCATTGTTGCCGCCAAAGCCCATGTCATTGCGGAAGAAGGCCAGCAACAAGGCAAAGGTCATGGCTTGCGTGATGATCGACAAATACACACCCGTCACGCGAGAGCGAAACGCGAGAAAGCCGAACACAAAAGCCAGCAGCCCCGGCACGAACAAGATCATCACCAGCGCAAAGGGGAAATATTCAAAGCCGTGCCAATACCAGGGCATTTCCTTCCAGTTCAGAAACACCATGAAGTCTGGCAAATCCGGATTGCCGTAAACCCCGCGCGTTCCGATCTGCCGCATCATGTACATGGCCATCACATAGCCACCGAGCGCGAAGAACGCGCCGTGCCCCAGACTCAAGATACCGGCAAAGCCCCAGACCAGATCAACGGCCAAGGCCAGCAGCGCGTAGCAAAGATATTTGCCGAGCAGCGTCACGATATAGTCAGGCACATGCAGCGCCGAAGTAACCGGTAGGAACAAATTCAACGCAGGTACAATCACGCCAATGGCGAGAATAATCGCAAGGAAGATTTGCCCACCACGTCCCAGCAACGGTGTTGTCGGTTGGCTGATCATGCGTCCACCCAGCGGCCTTTGAGGGCGAACAATCCACGCGGGCGTTTCTGGATGAACAGGATGACCGCGACGAGGATGATGATCTTGCCGAGCACGGCGCCCGCAAAGGGTTCGAGAAACTTGTTGGTGACACCCAGCGTCACAGCACCTGCCAGCGTGCCCCATAGATTACCAACGCCACCGAAGACCACGACGAGAAACGAGTCGATGATGTAGCTTTGGCCAAGATTGGGGCTGACGTTGTCGATTTGTGAAAGTGCAACACCTGCGAGCCCTGCAATACCTGAACCCAATCCAAATGTCAGCGCGTCCACCCATGACGAGCGGATTCCCATGGCATTGGCCATCGGACGGTTTTGCGTCACGGCGCGCATTTGCAAGCCAATCGGGGTTTTCTTCATCAGCGCCATCAAGCCGAAAAACACGACCATGGCGAAAATCAAGATCACCACACGGTTCATGGTCAAGGCCAGGCCGCCCGCGAGTTCGATGGAGCCATTCATCCAGTCGGGCTGTGTCACTTCCTTGTTGGTGGGTCCGAAAATACTGCGCACGGCCTGCTGCAAAATCAGCGATATGCCCCAGGTCGCCAGCAAGGTTTCCAGGGGGCGGCCATAAAGGAAGCGGATGATCGTTCGCTCCATGGCCACACCAACACCGCCTGAGACGATGAAGGCTGCAGGAATCGCGATCAGCAATGAGATCGGCATGATGCCCGGCGCGTAAGCCGCAACTGCCCCCTGCACCACATAGGTAGTGTAGGCCCCCAACATGACCATTTCGCCATGGGCCATGTTGATGATGCCCATGACACCGAAGGTGATGGCGAGGCCGATGGCGGCGAGCAACAATACCGATGCGAGTGACAAGCCGTACCAGATATTCTGGATCGCAGCCCATTTCGCCTGTCCCGTTTCGATGCCTTCCGCCGCTGCCTGTGCTGCGGCTTGCAAACCACCTGCTGACGTCGCTGCAAATGCCTTGAGCAAGGCAGAGGTGTCACGGTCCGTGCGGGTTTTCAAAACTTCAATAGCCGCCATCTTGTCGGCTTCAGGCTTGTCGCTTTTCAAGGTCGCAGCAGCGGCGGCCTGTTTCAGCAGCGCCAGAAGACTTGCATCCTTTTCAGCGGCCATGGCCTTTTCCAATGCGGGCAGCGCTGACGGGTCGCCGGACTTCAACACATTCGC
>JANMEM010000406.1:0-2064 GCA_031376985.1 Hyphomicrobiales bacterium | reverse complement strand
CCGGAAATGATGTTCAGATAAGGTCCAAAACCGGGAATGGCCTGGATCGCATCAAAACCCGGCATGTGAAATACCGGGAATTTGGCTTCAGGTGGCAAAGGCGGCGTGCGGCCACCTTCCTTGAACCATTCATTGCCGAGTACAACCGCGAGGCCAGCAGCCAGCATGTTGATGGCAACACCGGATACGACCTGGTTGCCACGCTGGTTGATGGAGGCGTAGCCGTGGATAAGGGAAAACAGAATCGAAACCGCAATTGCAAATACAACCGCAATCCACGGTGACTGAAAATAGAACCCGGCCGCAGCGGCGGCAAAAGCAGCGGCCAGCATTTTGCCTTCAAGGCCAATATCGACAATGCCGGAACGTTCCGACCACAACCCTGCAAGACACGCCAAGATCAACGGCACCGACATGCGGATGGTCGAAGACAGGGTTTCGGCGCTGAGGAAAATATCGAACATCAATCCTCCGCCTTGAAAAAGAGAGCTGCGAGATATGGCCTGAAAGCCTGTTCGAGTGCTCCCATAAACAGGATGATGAGGCCCTGGATGACAACCACCATGTCGCGGTTGATATGGGTTTTGGCGAAGGACAATTCCGTGCCGCCTTGATAAAGCAGACCGAAGAGCAGAGCCGCCAATACGATGCCGATGGGATGATTGCGGCCCATCAAAGCGACCGCGATTCCGACAAAACCAGCGCCTTGCACATATTCCAGCAGCAGCCGATGCTGCGCACCCAGCACTTCATTGACGGCCACCAGACCTGCCAGTCCACCAGAGATGGCCATGGCGATCATGATGATGCGGTCGGGTTTGATGCCACCATAGACGGCGGCTTCACTGTTCAAACCGACTGCGCGGATTTCATAACCGAGCTTGGTGCGCCAGAGCAGATACCAGATGGCCCAGGCTACCAACAGCGCAAGGAAAACAGTCAAGTTGAGCGGAGATGCAGGCAGTCGATAATCAAAGAACTGTTTGGCGATTTCGCGGAAACTTAAAATGTAAGCGCCCGTGACCTCGCGGCTTTCCACTGCCATTTTACCAATAGGACGGAACCAGTAGTTGATCAGATAGACCATCAGGCTTGAAGCGATAAAGTTGAACATGATGGTGGTGATGACGATGTGACTGCCGCGCTTGGCTTGCAGGTAGCCCGGCACAAAACCCCAGAAGGCGCCGAACAGAATGGACGCCAGAATTGAAAGGGGAATGACGATGGGCCACGGCAGGAATTCAAAATAGAGCCCGACCATGGCTGCACCCAGCCCTGCGAAATAGGCTTGGCCTTCACCGCCAATGTTGAACAGACCGGCATGAAAGGCGACGGCAACGCAGAGGCCAGTGAAGATAAAATTGGTGGCGTAATAGAGCAGATAGCTCCAGCCTTTCAGTGAACCCACCGCACCTTTCAACATGATGCCCAGACACTCGATCGGGTTTTCGTTGATCAACAGAAACACGATGGATGTAGCCAGCAGCGCCAGTAACAGATTGAGCAGCGGGATCAGAACCACATCAGCCCAGGTTGGCAGGTCTCCCTTTGCGCTCATGACAACGTTCTCTCTTGGTGCGCATGCTTCGAGGCTCGCAAGAGCTCGCACCTCAGCATGAGGGTGTGTGTGAGTCCCTCACCCTGAGGTACCCGCTCTATCGCGGGCCTCGAAGTGTGCGTCACGAGTTCAGTCACCCTCATCACGCGGCATCCTTTGATACGCCAGCCATCAGCAAACCAAGTTCGCGTTCTGATGCGTCTGCATTGCGTTCACCCATGACACGGCCTGCAAACATGACGATGATGCGATCTGACAGTGAGCGGATTTCGTCGAGTTCGACTGACACCAACAAAATCGCCTTGCCCTGGTCACGCAGTTCAATCAGGCGGCGGTGGATGAATTCGATGGCGCCGATATCCACACCGCGAGTCGGTTGGCCAACGATGAGCAAATCTGGATCTCGTTCAATTTCGCGCGCCAGAATGATTTTCTGCTGGTTGCCGCCGGAGAATTTGGCACTCTTCAACAGCGGGTTGGCGGGGCGCACGTCGAAGGCTTTCATT
>JANMEM010000392.1:0-3358 GCA_031376985.1 Hyphomicrobiales bacterium | reverse complement strand
GAGGGATGACCTCGTTCCAATTTGCGCCGGGTCGAGTTCGTAGCGGTTGTTGCCTATGAACAGCATCGCAGTTCTTGCTGTAATCTTGTGGCCCGAGCCATCATCGACGACCACTCTCAAGGTTCTGAAGTTTGCGATGATCTGCGCCCACGCGCGAACTGCAGCAAGTTTTTTTCGGTAGCCGGTTTTCTGCAATGCCTCACGCAATTTGACCATGGCGGGATATGCGCCAACACTAGAGTTGTTGACGAAGATGTGGCCGTTGACTTCGCCCACATCAATGCGTCGCGTGACACCTTTCAGGATGACATCGACGGCCTCTTCCAATTTGAGGGGAATTACAAGATCTTTGGCAAAGTGATTATAGGTGCCCATCGGCAGCACGCCAAATTTGACTTTGGAATTGCCAACAAGGGCCGACGCAACAGCATTGATTGTGCCATCACCGCCACCCGAAACAATAACATCAAAACCGTCGGCGACTGCTTGCGTCGCCAGCGCGGGAATGTCATCGCCGGGTTTAAGTTCGATAATGTGAACGGCGCGACTGCAATTGGAAAACAGTTTTGCGACAAGTTCTGCCGGACTGTCACCCGCCGTTCCAGACTTTGCGTTTACCAAACAACAAATTTTGGATTGTTGGATATCAGGGCGGTTACGCTTCGAGGGATTTACAACTGGCTTTGCTTTCAACTCGCACCTCAATCGTCACGATGAATTGGAGCTTAGCCCTGATCGCAAATTGAAAGTAAACGTTCTACGGCGTAGGCCTGCCCAACGAACCTATGGAACATTCCGCAACAAAGAACGCCTTGCTCATGATATAAGTTCCGCCTCCACTTTCTGTTTCGCTCCCCAAAGTTATGCGCGCCAAAAATCCGTCGGCGTTTTCTGCTGAGCCCAAGCTGCCGTCCTTGTTGCGATCCAACGTGTTGAACCATGTCTTGCATTGCTGTGTCGAATACGTATTTCCTGCAAAGCTGCTTGATGAAGACATCACAACAGTGCCGATTGTAAATGCAATTAAAAATGATTTCATTTGTGCGCTCCGAAAAAACAACTGACTATTGTTGACTTAAACGCAAATTTGAGAATTCGGTTCACATGCGACAAGTCCTCACGTCCACCTCCGTTGAATCAGGTCAATTCTTGCCCTAGGACCACAGCACAACATTGTTTTGGAGATAATATGCAATACGTTGAATTGGTCGCAGTCTTGGCAGTAATGCAATATCTTGGTTTCGGTGTTCTTGCGGGGCAAGCACGAAGGGTGTCTGGCCTCAAAGCCCCCGCTGTGACAGGCGATGTCGGTTTTGAGCGCATGTACCGCGTGCAAATGAACACGCTAGAAACACTTGTCGCATTTCTGCCTGCGCTGTTCCTGGCGGCAAGATATTGGCCTACTCCTCTGGTGGTTGGATTGGGCGTGATCTATCTCTTCGGTCGCCTGCTGTATTGGCGCGCTTATGTCAGTGATCCGTCAAAGCGAGCGATCGGGTTCATGTTGTCGATGGTCCCGACATCAGGTTTGTGCGTGCTGTCTTTGGTAGGAATTGTCATGGGTATGGTTTGAATGAGTGCTTGTGGCGCACCCTTCGAGGCCCGCAAAAGGGCGGGCACCTCAGGGTGAGGGCCCCCATAAAACCTTCATCCTGAGGTGCGAGCCCTTGCGAGCCTCGAAGGATGCGCCGCGAGTCCAATGCTCAAAACACGGCCCTCAACCCCTCCAGAGCATCGACCTGTGTCAGATTCATATGCAGTGGTGTTACTGATATTCGTTTGTTGAATACCGCTGCAATGTCCGTTCCTGCTGGCGGTGTTCCGCGTTCCCGCGCAAAACCCAGCCAGAAATAGTTGCGGCCTTTGGCGTCGATGCGTTCGTCAACCGTCAGGAAATTCTGGTCGCGTTTGCCCTGCATGGTCACGTCAATTCCCCCAACATCATCGGGGCGACAGTCCGGGAAGTTTATGTTGACCAGCGTGCCCGGACCGAAAGTGAAACCCAGCAATTTTCTGACCACACCGACGCCATGGGTTTCGGCGACGGCGAAACTTTCGCCATTGCCGTGGATGCCGGTAACCTGTGAGAGTGCAATGGATTTGATTCCCAGCGATGTGCCTTCCATGGCGGCGGCGATGGTGCCTGAGTATGTGACATCGTCAGCGATGTTTTGTCCTCGATTGACGCCAGACAGAATCAAATCAGGCATGCCGGGCATGATTTTGCGGACCGCCATGATCACACAATCGGTGGGAGTGCCCGAAACTTCAAAGCGCCGGTCGGCGAGTTTGTGATAGCGCAACGGGTTCGACAATGTGAGCGAGTGCCCTGCCCCTGAACGCTCCTCGTCCGGTGCCACCACCCACACATCATCAGAAATGGCGCGGGCGATATTTTCCATTGTCACGAGGCCGGGGCCATGAATACCGTCGTCGTTGGTGACCAGAATGCGCATCATTTCACGTCAATACGGGTGAGCCCGCCCATGTAGCCATGCAAGACTTCGGGGATGGTGACGCTGCCATCAGCATTCTGATAGTTCTCCAGCAGTGCCACCAGCGTGCGGCCGACGGCAAGGCCAGAGCCGTTCAGCGTGTGTACAAAGCGGGTGCCTTTGCCTTCGGCGGGTTTGTATCGCGCGTCCATGCGGCGGGCCTGGAAATCGCCGCAGACGGAGCAAGATGAAATTTCGCGGAAGGCGTTTTGACCGGGAAGCCACACTTCAAGATCGTAAGTCATACGTGCGCCAAATCCCATGTCCCCGGCGCAAAGTCGCATGACGCGGTAGTGAAGGCCCAACCCCTGCAAAATGCTTTCGGCAGAGGCCGTCATGCGTTCCAGTTCTTCGCGGGACTGTTCCGGTGTGGTGATCGACACAAGTTCGACCTTGGTGAACTGGTGCTGGCGGATCATGCCGCGCGTGTCCCGACCTGCGGAGCCTGCTTCAGCGCGAAAGCACGGGGTGCAGGACGTGAGGCGCATCGGCAGCTGTGCTTCGTCGAGAATGGATTCGCGGACCAGATTGGTGAGCGATACTTCGGCTGTAGGAATAAGCCAGCGGCCATCTGTGGTGCGGAATTGGTCATCGACAAATTTGGGAAGTTGCGCTGTGCCAAACATGGTTTTGTCATTGACCAACATCGGCACGTTATGTTCGGTGTAGCCGTTCTTTTCTGTCTGCGTATCAAGCATGTATTGCACGAGGGCACGTTCGAGTTTCGCCAATGGTCCCTTAGTGACAACGAAACGCGCGCCAGCAATTTTGGCCGCCGTTTCGAAATCCATCATTTTAAGGGTTTCACCGATATCGAAATGCTGACGCGGTTCGAAGTTGTGGCCGGGCGGGTTGCCCCAGCG
>JANMEM010000380.1:0-5759 GCA_031376985.1 Hyphomicrobiales bacterium | reverse complement strand
CCGGAACATTGCCATGGTGTTCCAGAATTATGCGCTCTATGCCCACATGACGGTCAAGGACAATATGAGCTTTTCGATGCTTCTGGCTAAGAAGCCGCAAGCGGAAATCGACGAGAAGACAGCTTGGGCGGCTCGCATTCTTAATCTTGAACCTTATCTCGGACGCTATCCGCGCGAACTTTCAGGTGGCCAGCGCCAGCGTGTGGCCATGGGGCGTGCGATTGTGCGTGACCCGGCGGTGTTCCTGTTTGACGAACCACTGTCCAACCTTGATGCCAAGCTGCGCGTACAGATGCGTACCGAAATCAAGGATCTGCATGAACGGCTGAAAACCACGACGGTCTATGTGACGCATGACCAGATTGAAGCCATGACAATGGCTGACAAGATTGTGATTCTGAAAGACGGCGTGATTGAGCAGCAGGGTTCGCCTCTTGATGTCTATGATCGCCCCAACAATTTGTTCGTGGCCTCCTTCATTGGGTCACCCTCAATGAATCTGATCAAGGGCACGGTGCGCAAGGGCAATATGCTGACAGCGGATGGCACCAAGATCAAGCTGCCAACCGGCCACAAAGCGAAGGATGGGCAGGACATTGTATTCGGCATCCGGCCTGAGCACATTGAAGTGGGGGATGGTTTTGAGGTCAAGGTCACGGTGACCGAACCGACAGGCCCCGAAATCCATATCTATGCTGATCTTGGCCCCGATGAAATTTGTGCTGTGGTGCGCGAACGCCTGGAATTGAAGCGTGACCAGATGATCGGCCTCAGGCCAATGCCGGACAAGATCCACCTGTTTGATGCTGCCTCAGGCCAAGTCATCAGATGAGTGTGATCACCATCCTCGGTGCCGGTGTCATGGGCTCGTCCATGTGCATGCCCTTGGTGGACCAAGGGCATGAGGTGCGGCTGGTGGGCACGCATCTTGATGACCATATCATCGACAGTATTGCAGGCAATGGGTTGCATCCAAAACTCAATGTAACGATGCCGTCGAGTGTGAAGTCCTATCATCATGGCGAGTTTGCAAACGCGCTTGGTAACGATACGGAAATTGTGTTGCTCGGCGTTTCCTCGGCGGGGGTTTATTGGGCCATCGACCGTTTGGCGCGCGCTCTGAAAAAGTCCACTCCCATCGTCATGATTACCAAGGGCATGAAGCCGGAAGCTGATCATATGCGGGCATTCCCGGATGTGGTGACGGAAGAGTTGAAAACGCGACTTGGATTTGACGTTCCTGTGGCGGCCATCGCTGGCCCTTGCATTGCCGGCGAACTTGCGGGGCGGCGGCATACCGGTACTGTAATTGTTTCGCGTGATGCAGCACTGGCACAAACTTTTGCCGATGCATTCGGCGGTTCATATTATTTTCCCCGGACGTCAGCAGATATGATCGGTGTTGAAGTCTGTGCGGCATTCAAAAACTTTTTTGCCATCGCTGTGGGCTGGGCCCATGGCCGTAATGAAGTTTTGGCAGACACACAGAACAAGGCGCGCAACAACAATGCAGCGGCGATCTTGTTTGATCAGGCTGTGCGCGAGATGATGGCTTTGACGGTAGCTCTTGGTGGTTCGCCGACAAGCGTATGGGGAATGCCGGGTGTAGGCGATCTCTATGTGACCTGCCAGGCCGGGCGCAATTCAAGGCTCGGTCATGCGCTGGGGCGTGGCCTTACCTATGATCAGGCCAAGGATGGCCCGCTGAAAGGCGAGACTGTTGAAGGGGCTGAACTGGGCATTGCCGTGGCATCTTCTATTCGTGGCATGATCAGCACAGAAAAATTGAAAGCCCATGACGTGCCGCTGACTCTCGCCTTGCTCGACGCGCTGACCCAGAATATGCCGCTTGAACCGCCATGGGCGGATTTGCACCGGAGCGATTGATGATGGCGGCGGCAGACAGGCCAGAGATTTTGCGCCACCCGCCCCTGCCGGACGTTGATCTCGGGCTTGAAATTCCGGTTGATCCGGAAGAGCAATTGGCAACGCGGGCAGCATGGCTTTATTTTGTCGCAGAAAATACCCAAGCGCAGATTGGCAAGAAGCTGGGCCTGTCGCGGGTCAGGGTCAATCGGCTGCTGGCCCATGCGCGTCGCATGGGGTTGGTGCAGGTCAACATCACCGGGCGTCTGGCATCATCCATCAAACTGGAAGATGCGCTGAAACGGCACTACGGATTGTTGGATGCTGTTGTGGTTCCATCGGCAACGGAAGGCGAAAAATTGCGCACCGTGATTGCAGCGGCGGCAGGTCACTACCTGGCACAGCAGTTGAGAGATGGCATATCGGTGGGGGTGGGTTGGGGTCAAACTCTGCGGCATTCGCTGAGCTACGTGCCGCATAAAACCTACAAGAAACTTTCAGTCGTGTCTTTGATTGGTGGTCTTACGCATTCGTCGGCTGTGAATCCGCATGAAACGGCATCGCATCTGGCCGATATCGTGGGTGGGCAGTGTTACTATTTTGCGGGCCCTGCGTTTACCGACACCGAGGCTACACGTGAAATTCTGATGAACCAGCCCATGCTGCGTGATGTGTCTGAACGTGGACGAAAAGTTGATCTGGCATTCCTTTCTGTGGGTGAGCTTGGAAAGCACAGTACCATGGCAAAGCTCGGACTGATCACTGCTGATGAAGTGACCACTTTGTTGAATGCCGGCGCTGTGGGAGATTTGTGTTCGCACTGGCTAGATGCGCAAGGCAAATTTGTAGAGCACCCGTTGAACCGTCGTGCCGTTGCCTTGCCGCCTGAACATTTGCGCGGTGTGCCGCGTGTGGTGTTGGTATCTGGCGGCAAGAACAAGGTGGTGATGATACATGGTGTTTTGTCGGCCAAACTTTCCAATATCATCGTAACGGATGAAGTGACGGCGAGGGCGCTTCTGGATGTGAAATCGTGATTCAGGTTGTTCTCGGCATAGACGTGGGGACGTCCGGCGTTCGCATTGCGGCGCGTGACAAGGACGGGACCTTGAAAGCCATGGCGTCGGCTCCTTTAAATGGGCCGATTCTGGATTTTGGCAGGGCGTTGCAAGACCCGGCTTTGTGGTGGGAAGCG
This sequence comes from Hyphomicrobiales bacterium, assembly GCA_031376985.1. Classification (GTDB taxonomy): domain Bacteria; phylum Pseudomonadota; class Alphaproteobacteria; order Rhizobiales; family Aestuariivirgaceae; genus Aestuariivirga. The sequence continues at coordinate 2,698 of JANMEM010000380.1, read as the reverse complement.
ATGGGGGGTGCGTTCAAGGCACTCGATCTTACGGGTTTGCAGGTTTTGGCGCTGGCGATTGATGGCACATCCGGCACAGTGTTGCCGATTGATGGGAATGGCCGACCGGTTGGCATGGCGTCGATGTATAATGACGTGGCTGAGCCTGAACATGTTCAGCGGATCAAGGCCGTGGCACCGCCTGAAACGGCGGCACATGGGGCCACTTCGCCACTGGCGCGCATAGTGCCAATGCAACTGGGCGCTATCCGTATTCTGCATCAGGCCGACTGGTTGCTGGGGCAGTTTTGCGGTCGCTTTGATGTGTCGGATGAAAACAATGCCTTGAAGACAGGGTATGATCCGGTGTTGCGGGCTTGGCCGCAGTGGATTTCGCAAGCAGGTGTTGAAGTCGCCAAACTGCCGACGGTTGTTGCGGCGGGAACACGTGTTGGGACCATTCTTCCCGTCGTTGCCGATGCGCTTGGATTGCCACATGACGTGGCGGTGGTTGCTGGCACCACGGATGGCTGTGCCGGGTTTTTGGCGTCTGGGGCAACTGAGGCAGGAGATGCCGCGACGTCACTTGGCACAACGCTGACGTTGAAGTTGCTGTCTGCGACACCTGTGTTTGCGCCCCAGTACGGCATTTACAGTCACCGCATTGGGGACCAGTGGCTGGCGGGCGGGGCGTCCAATACAGGAGGCGTGGTGTTGAAACAATACTTCACGTCGGCCGAGATTGTCCGGCTCACGGCTTTGATGGATGCGAATGTGGCGACGGGTCTTGACTATTATCCGTTGCCGAAAGCGGGCGAGCGCTTCCCGATTAATGACCCCAACATGGAATCGCGATTGTCACCACGGCCTGCTGGGGACCATGTGTTCCTGCAGGCTATCTTTGAAGGCATCGCCGAAATAGAGGCTTTGGGTTATCGGCGCCTGGCAGAGCTTGGGGCTTCGCCGCTCAAAAGCATTCGCAGCGCAGGAGGTGGTGCGGCCAATGATGTGTGGGCTGCGATCCGTTTGCAGCGACTTCAGGTTCCGGCATTTGCTTCTGCCAGCGAACATGCGGCCATGGGAACGGCACGGTTGGCGTGGCGCGGGATTGGCCATGATGCGTAGGATTTCAGGACTTCGCGAGATTGCCCGCGATTTTGATGCCATGCTGATTGACCAGTTTGGTGTCATTCATGACGGGCAGAAACTTTATCCCGGTGCAGCGGAGGTTTTGGCAGAACTGCATGGGCTTGGAATGCCGGTTATTGTCATGACTAATTCCGGCAAACGCGCGGCACCCAATATTGCGCGCGTTGTGGAGATGGGAATTGCGCGCGAGCATTTTCTGGATTGTGTCAGCTCTGGAGAAGTGGCGTTTCAAACCATGCCGGCTAAGAAGGCCTATCTCATTGGCAAAGACGGTGTTGATTATGCCTTCGACCCTGTGGAGTTTGTGCGGACACCTGATGAAGCTGAAGTGATGTTGATCCTTGGCTCCAATACGCCGAAGACGTCACTTGATGACTATCGACGCCTGTTCACTGGGCTGACCCTGCCCGCCGTGTGTTGCAACCCCGACAAGCTGATGATTACGCGTTTTGGCTTGCAGCCTGCCCCCGGTGCCATTGCAGATGTTTACGAAAAGATGGGCGGCAAGGTCACATGGATTGGCAAGCCCTATGCAGCGATATACGAGCATGCACTCCAACTCTTGAGTTTGTCATTCCGGCGGAAGCCGGAATCTGGTGGTCATGCGAAAAAAGATTCTGGCCTTCGCCGGAATGACGGACTTAGGGTGCTCTGCATCGGGGACAGTGCTGAGCATGATGTCGCCGGTGGTCGCGGTGCGGGGTTGAGCACATTGCTGGTGCAGCAGGGTGTGAGTGCTGGAATTGCGGAAGCAGAACTGCACCCGCAGCCGGACTTTTTGAGTGAGCGGTTTGAGTGGTGAGTTTTTAGCTACCACCCGCCCCCGACCCCGCCCTCATAGGGCGGGGAGAAGAATAGTGCTTCCCCGCCCTCATAGGGCGGGGAAAAGAATAACTACTTCTTCAGCAGCCACTCATGTTCTTTGGCGTTGTTGAATTTCCAGATGCGCACCGGGCCTGCCATGACGTTCAGATAATAGAGGTCATAGCCGTGGATGGTGGCACAGGGGTGGTAGCCTTTGGGGACCATGACGATGTTGCCGTCTTCAACTGCCATTGACTCATCGAGTTTGCGGTCATCGGTGTAGACGCGCTGGAAGGCGAAGCCTTGAGGTGGGTTGAGGCGGTGGTAGTAGGTTTCTTCCAGCAGGGATTCGTGGGGCAGGTTGTTCTTGTCGTGCTTGTGGCTGGGGTAGGATGAGGTGCAGCCGTTTGGCGTTATGACTTCGACGACGAGCAGGCTTGTCGCGCGTTTGTCCTGTTCGGGCAAAATGTTGCAGACGTAGCGCGTATTGGAACCAGCGCCCCGGGTTTCGATTTTCAGTTCATCGGGCGAGATGACGAAAGCTTCCGAGCCCTTTTTGGCGGGTGCCGTGCAGATGTTGATAACGCAATCGGTTGTGGCGGTGACTGACCATTTGGCTTCTGGTGGCACGTAGACACTCCAAGGCTTGCCTTCGAACACGTTCATGCGCTCGCCGATGACACCGAAGCTCTTGCCGTCGACTTTCACTTCGCCCTTGCCGGAGATAAAGACAATGCAGGTTTCGCGTTTGTCTTCCATGCCTTTG
>JANMEM010000356.1:0-3623 GCA_031376985.1 Hyphomicrobiales bacterium | reverse complement strand
CTGGACGGCGTGTTTATTGCCATTGGCCACAAGCCCGCTACGGAATTGTTTGCGGGGCAGTTGCCATTCAAGAATGGCGGTTATCTGGTCACCGCACCATGGTCCACTCAAACGGAATTGCCCGGCGTGTTTGCGGCAGGCGATGTGACAGATGATATTTACCGGCAGGCGGTGACTGCGGCAGGCATGGGCTGCATGGCAGCACTTGAAGCTGAAAAATATTTACATGCGCAAAATGCGGAACAAAGACAGGCGGCTGAATAGTGATGGACTGGGACAAACTACGTATTTTTCATGCCGTCGCAGACGCCGGCAGTTTCACCCATGCCGGCCATGAGTTGAACCTGTCGCAATCCGCGGTCAGCCGCCAGATTTCCGCCCTTGAGGAAGATTTACGCGTGCCGCTGTTTCACCGCCATGCGCGGGGCTTGATCCTGACGGAGCAGGGCGAAGTATTGTATCGGACAGCCCATGATGTGTTCACGAAACTGGCTGCTGCAAAAACACGTTTGATGGACTCGAAAGAAAAGCCATCGGGCGAGTTGCGCATCACCACGACTGTGGGTTTGGGCTCCGTGTGGCTGACGCCACGTATCAAGGAATTCATGGAGCTTTATCCTGATATTCAGGTGCAGTTGTTGCTTGAGGATGAGGAGCTGGATTTGTCGATGCGCGAGGCGGACGTGGCCATTCGACTGCGAAGACCAACCCAGCCGGATCTGATCCAGCGAAAGCTTTTCACCGTGCACCATCATGTCTACGCTTCTGTAGATTATGTGCGCCAGCACGGCATTCCGAAATCCGGTCCTGATCTGGACAAGCACAAGATTCTGATTTTTCAGGGCGTGAGCTATCTGACTTATCTGACCTTGCTGCTGTCTGCTGGTCGGCCAGAGAATGACATGCGCATTCCGGCATTGCGCGTGAATTCAGCTTACGGTTTGCGGCGTGCTGTGCAGGCGGGTGCGGGCATTGCCATATTGTCGGACTATCTGGTGGCGCCGGACATGAACCTTGTGCAGATTGAACTTGATGTGGAGACACCGCAGTTTGACACGTATTTTGTGTATCCTGAAGAATTGAAGGATACCAAACGCGTCACCGTGTTCAGGGACTTTTTGGTGTCGAAGGCACGGGAGTGGAGTTTTTAAACTTCTGCCGAAAACAAACAAAAAACCCCGGCTCATCACCGGGGTTTTGCATTTCTGGGATGACGTGAAAATTACTCTTCGTCGTCCATGTCTTCTTCGACCATGGCCTGGAGTTCGGCCTTGGTCACTGACTTGTCAGACACAGTGGCCTTGCTTACGATGAGGTCGACAACCTTCTGTTCAAAAATTGGTCCGCGCAGTTCGATCAGCGCTGATGGGTTATTGCGGTAATGGTCGTAAACCATTTTCTCCTGACCGGGGAATTGACGGACGCGACCGATGAGGGCCTGTTGCAATTCCTGCTCATTCACCTGAATGGCTTCCTTTTCACCCATGGTGCCAAGCACGAGGCCCAGACGCACACGGCGGGCGGCGATGGTTTTGTATTCATCGCGGGCCTTTTCTTCCGTTGTGTCTTCATCGGCGAAAGACTTGCTGGCCTTTTTCATTTCGTTCTGCAGGGCATTCCAGATACCGTTGAATTCAGCTTCCACCAGCTTTTCCGGCAGTTCAAAAGAATACTGCTTGTCGAGTGCATCGAGCACGTCGCGCTTCATTTTCATGGCGGTCATGCGGCTGTATTCGCGCCCCAGACCGGACTTCACCATGTCGCGCAATTTGCCGGCGTCTTCGAAGCCGACCTTCTTGGCGAATTCGTCGTCGATGGCTGAAACCTTCGGAGCTTCAACGCCAGTGACCTTGGTTGCGAATTCAGCGGCTTTTCCTGCAAGGTTTGCAGCGCCATAGGTTTCAGGGAAGGTCACTTTCACGTTGACGTCTTCACCAGCCTTCTTGCCGATCAATTGCTCTTCGAAACCGGGTATGAACTGGTTCGAGCCAAGCTCCAAAGGAATATCTTCACCCGTACCGCCATCAAAGGCCACACCATCAATGCTGCCTGCGAAAGAAATCGTTACACGGTCACCCGTTTCCGATGCTCCGTCCTTGGTCTCCCAGGATTTGTATTGCGAGGCCAGTTTCGCCAAGGCTTCGTCGATGTCGGAGTCTGCGGCTGCTACAACATGCTTGGTCAAGGTCAGACCGGACGCATCCTGCAATTCAAATGTCGGAATGACTTCGGCTTCGACGGAGAACGACAGATCGCCCTTGCCATCAATGACGGCGTTCACTTCGCCTTCTGCTTCGGGCAGTTTCACGTCTGGCTGGTAGGCTGGTTTCAGGTTGCGGTCAGCGAATACAGAACGCGAATGGGCATCAACCGTTTCCTGAACCACTTCTGCCATGACGGATTTGCCGTACATGCGCTTCAAGTGGTCAACCGGAACCTTGCCGGGGCGGAAGCCCTTGATCTGGGCCTTGCCTGCCATGTCCTTCAGCTTGGCATTGGCCTTTGCCGAAAGGTCAGCGGCGGCAATCGTAACCTGGAAGCCGCGCTTCAAACCGGAGTTCGTTGTTTCTGTAACCTGCATGTTTCTCGCTCACTTAAAATGTCATTCCGGTCCAGAACAGGCTGGTGCGGGCGGAGGGACTTGAACCCCCACGGGTTTCCCCACAGGAACCTAAATCCTGCGTGTCTGCCAATTTCACCACGCCCGCGCATGTCCTGAAAGCGTTTGCGGCCTTCCGGTTGGGTTGGCGCGGCTATAGCAGAGGGTTTTCAGGCTGGGAAGCGCCAAATCAGCGGGAACGGGCCATTTGCCTTTCAAGTACGGTTACCCCAATTCCAGACAGAATCAATGCTGCACCAAACCAGACGATTGCGGGATAAGTTTCAGCAAAAACCAGAGTACCAATGGCCAGACCCAAGCCCGACGCCACATAGCCGATTTGGCTCAGATAAGTTGGCCCGCCGATCCATTGCAGGCGGAAATACAAAAGATACATGCCGACTGACGCAGCACATTGCGCCAGTGCCAATTGCCAGTGGGTGGCAAAAAGCGACAGGTCAAGGCTGCCATCGCGCCACAATGCCAGGGCCAGCAAAGGTGGCACGGACAGAAGGTTCGAAGCAGCCCCGGCCTGCATGGGCTTTACGCCGGCGGGCCAGCGCGCTGTGCGGTACACGTTGCCGATGGACAAGGAAACTGGAACGATCAAAGCAATCAGCAGCCAAGCTGGCGCTGAGGGCAGGGTAAGCGCGTTGCGCCCTGATACAATCATGATGGCACCTGCAAAGCCCAGCGCCACCGACAGCAGCAACGCCCGGCTTGGAGGACGCACTTTCAACAGGATCGACAACACAGCCGTGACAATGGGCGAGAGTGCAAACATCAAACTGGCAAGGCCGCTGCCAATATGCGGAATGGCTGCGAAGAGGATCGAGTTCGGAATGACGTTGGCAAATATTCCGGCGAATGCACCAAACCGGAATATGTCGGAGCGCTTCCAGTTTTCATGGCGAGACAAAAACAACAGCAACAGTCCCGGCACCAGCATGATCATGGCAACCCACAGGAATGGATCAAACCCTGCGCGGTTGGCAAGCAACCCCAGTGGCGCAAATGATCCAAG
>JANMEM010000332.1:0-2244 GCA_031376985.1 Hyphomicrobiales bacterium | reverse complement strand
GATGACGGCAAGCCGACGTCTGCTGGCTGGTGGCCGGAGGATTAATTCCACATGCCCGATGAGGTTCCGTTGCGTCTTGGCTTCCTGATGTTTCCGGGCTTCCCGATGGCATGCCTGACGTCGGCCATTGAGCCTTTGCGTGCTGCCAATGAAATTGTGGGGCGCAAGGTTTTCACCTGGAAACTTGTGGCGGAGTCACTGGCGCCCGTGCGTTCATCAGCTGAGGTGCGCTTTGAGCCGGATGTGGCGCTGGCGGAATGTGATGAGCTGCATCAACTCTATATCATTGCGCCACCTTCGGGAAAGTTCACGGATGCGCGGCGCGGGTCCGCGCGGTTGCGCTGGCTTGAGCGGACGGGCGTTGTGCTTGGTGCGTTTTCGGGTGGCATTTTTCCACTGGCGCGTGCTGGCTTGATGGAGGGGCGCGGTTGTTCGGTGCATTGGTGCTATGAAGCGGCGTTCAAAGCGGAGTTTCCCTTGGTCAAGGCAAGTGAGGCCGTGATCCTTCGGGACAATCGGCGCATCACCGCATCAGGGGCCGGTGCAGTTTTCGATTTGATGTTGCGCCTGATTGAGGAAAAATTGGGCCGCCACTGCATGACGGAGGTGGCCTGCTGGTTCCAGCATCCGTTCATGCGCGATGAAGCCGCAAGCCAAAAGGTGCCGGTGCCGCATGGCAATTCAACCGCAGACCGTTTGCCACCTGTCATACGCGAGGCGCTGCGCCTGTTTGAAAATCATATTGAAGACCCGTTGCGCATTCCTGATGTGGCGGCGGCGGTTGATATGTCGGGGCGGCATTTTGAACGTTTGTTCAAGCGCGAGACCGGCCAAAGCCCGCTCCGGTTTTACCGGAACATGCGGTTGTCAAAAGCGCGGCAACGGGTGCTTTACTCTGAAGATTCAATTCGTGATATCGCCACATCCGTAGGCTATCTCAAATCAACGCCCATGGCGCGGGACTACAAAGCGTTGTTCGGGGTCAGCCCCAAAGACGAGCGCCGCCTGTTCACGGGGTTGCAGGACATGGGGCAAGACCGAAGTGATGGCAATATGACCACGTCGGCTGTCAAATAGCGCGTTCGTAAAGGTGTTATAGAAATGCTCGAAAGTCTGTATCCCCACATCATTTCTGGCCCACCGCGTGCCAGTCGCATTGTGTCGCCGCGAAACGTGCAACAGCACCATGGCAGCGAGCGCTATGTGGTGGCAGGCGGCGGTGCTATTTTGCTGCAAATGGGACAGGGTGATCGCTTCACGTTGATCAACGACGAAGGTGGGCAACACGCTGAGGTCATTGCGGCGCGGCTCAATGGCCAGATTGATGCCGCACTGATTGGGCAAACATCGAACAGCGATGCGAATAGCCTGAAAGCCTTGCTGAGTTCAGGAGTGATGGAGTCCGGTTTGGCACGATTGCGCAGTGGACTTTCGGCTCGCGCCATCGATCTCTCTAAGGCCGGAGCAACGACAATTTTCGATGCAGCAACAACGGCAAAATCGTCGATTACTTTCAGTGCCAAAGAAGCGGGTTGGTTAATTATCGCGGCACCGGGCCATGATATGATGCCGGGCGAACAGATCACCCTTACACCGCTGACATTGGAAGTGGAGCGTGCCGCGCCAAGTCTCGTTGGTATGTTCGATCTACCTGATCCATTGGCTGATCCCCTACAGGATATACGGGTGAAGTCGGCCACGGCGCAGGCCTATTTTGTCAAGGCTGGCGAGTACATTCAAATTCTGGATGTGGATGGACGCCAATGCACTGACTTTCAATGCTTTGATGCACGCAAGCTCGACCGTGGCATTGAACGTGCTTTGGACGTGACGACATCTCGCACGTTGATGGGCCATGCGTATTCCATGCCGGGGCTGCATTCCAAATATTATGATCAGGATATGACGCCGCTGATTGAAGTGGTGCAGGACACTGTGGGTCGCCATGACGCTTTCGCCATGGCCTGTGCGGCAAAATATTATGATGACATTGGCTATCCCGGCCATGCCAATTGCTCTGATAATTTTAACGGTGTTCTGGCTGCACGCGGGGTGCTGCCGCGCCCCGGCTGGATGGCGGTCAATTTGTTTTTCAATACGGCCATTGATGCACATGGTGTGTTGATCAGTGACGAACCCTGGTCGCGGCCCGGCGACTTTGTATTATTCCGTGCACTGACGGATATTGTCTGCGTGTCTTCGGCGTGCCCAGACGACACCTCGCCTGCCAATGGCTGGTATCTC
>JANMEM010000319.1:0-3360 GCA_031376985.1 Hyphomicrobiales bacterium | reverse complement strand
GGCGCTTCTGCCGCCCAGGCCAAAGCCCATTTTGACATCTATTTTGGCGGCTACGGTGGCCATCACGGTTACAACAACTACTATGCACCAGTGTATTCAGATTATCAGCCAGACTGCCATTATGTGACGGTGAAGAAGGTGTTCTGGAAGCACGGCTACAAGTACGTGAAGTACGTCAACAAACTGGTGTGCAACAGCTACTAAGCCTCAATCCACCCTGCAAGGTGTCCATCAGCCGCCCGTGTTCTCCCACACGGGCGGTTTGCCATTGTTTTCGCTTGCAAAAATAGCCGCAATATGAACACAATGTTAACATGGACCTCAGGATCGGTTCAGGGGGCGTTTCGTATAACAAAAACATCGAACGACACTACCTAGACCCAAACACTGCAAACCCTGAAAGGAAGACTACCATGAAGAAGATCATTATCGCTCTCGCCGCTGTTTCCGCCATTGGTGCTGGCGCCACAGCCGCCCAAGCCAAAGTTCATTTCAACCTCTATGTTGATGCACCAAGCTACTATGAGCCCGTTGGCTATTACACATATGATTGTCATTGGGTGAAGGTGAAAGTGGTGAAGTATGATTATTACCACAACAAGATTGTAACCTGGCGCAACAAGAAGGTCTGCAACAAGGTCTATCACAACGGCAACAACTATTGATCTGATCTGACGTCAAAAATAAAACCGCCCGCGGTTTTCCACCCGGGCGGTTTCCTTATTCAAGAATGGTTCCGCTTATTCGCAGAAGAACATGCAACTCGCTGCGCCTTTGGCATTCATGGCCTGCACGGTGGTAAAAGCGGCAAGACCGCCTGTAACGGTAGTGACGAAAACCAGCGCCAAAAACACCCGGCGCAAAAAGGCGGCATCCGCCTTGACTGTTGTATTCACTGGACAAACCCCTTGGACGCTAACACACCGACAGCCCCCGCTGCCTGATTCATGCTTAGCATTTGATCGGTTCCTTTAACGTAAAGGAAAGTCTAATCAATCCTTAATGCGATATTTGGTTGATGACGTAATCTACTGTGGCCGAATATCAACAAACTGCCCAGCCAAAGCCCGGCCGCCACTATTTGCGGTCTATACGGCCCTTTTAGCAGTGGGGTTACGTTGATTTGACATAACGGGTTTGAGCATCAGAAAAAAAAATCGGGTAACTTATGCACATTGTCTGCTTCAACTTATCGGCCATTACTTTGATTGCCCAAGTTCCGGAGGTGAAAGCTGAACTTGAAAGCATCGTGCCTTTTGGCGATGATCTTTCATTCGGCCCAATTGCCGATGTTCTTGGTCCGGAACGCAAGCGATGGCATGATCAGCATTTAAGCGCGCGTTTTGCATTCTCAGCTCGAGAAATTGAAAAGTCTTGGAGTTCAAATCTGCGTTGCTATGATTTTATCCGCGCGGGTAAAGGCGATATCCAAGTTTGGGTATCGAGATATTCGACTACAGAACTATGTGGGTTCTCCGAGTTCTTGTGTCATGTCCCGGAAAACCGAAACTTTGAAATTGTTGACTTTACAAATGCACTTGAGGAACCAAACCTTAAAATTTTTTCAATTGGCCAACTCGGTCTAAGTGCTTTGAGCGCTGGGAATGATCGAAGTCGAATTTGTAGTACAGTGGAATGGCAATCATTGATTTCAAACTGGAAGGAGTTAAAAGCTGAAAATTCGAGTTTGCGAACGTCTTATGAACTTCTACCAAAATCCGTTTCTGAAACACATTTCGACAAAGAACTTTTGTCATATGTTTCATATAGTTGGGGAAAAACAATCAAGATCATTTCAGCAGTTCTTAGGGAGGAGAAACATCAAAACTCCTATCCATCTTGGGATTTGCTTTACTCTAGAATTATGAGCAACGCTCACGCTGGAGTTATTGAAATTCGTGGTTCTGATAATGACCCAATGGCGGAAATTCGGCTAAGTAAAGTTATTTAGCAATTCTTGAACTCTACGGATTGATTGATCAACTGCTTCGAATATCCACAAACCGCCCCGCCAAAGCCGCCGCTGCCGCCATTTGCGGACTGACCAAATGGGTGCGGCCCTTGTAGCCTTGGCGACCTTCAAAGTTGCGATTCGATGTTGACGCGGCGCGTTGGCCTGGTTTCAGCTGGTCCGGGTTCATGGCGAGGCACATTGAACAGCCTGGTTCACGCCATTCGAAGCCTGCTTCGATAAATATTTTGTGCAATCCTTCGGCTTCTGCCATTTCCTTGACCAGACCGGAGCCTGGAACAATCATGGCATAATCCAGTGACCCTGCAATTTTCTTGCCCTTCACCACATCTGCCACAGCGCGCATGTCTTCAATGCGGCCATTGGTGCAGGAGCCGATCCAGATCACATCCAGTGGAATATCGGTGATTCTTTGTCCCGCATGCAGGCCCATATATTCAAGGGCGCGGATTTTGGACTGGCGCTTGCCTTCATCGGCAATCAGCGCCGGATCAGGAATCATGCCAGAAACTGAGACTACATCCTCCGGACTGGTGCCCCAGGAGACAATGGGGGGCAGATTGGCAGCATCCAGTTTCACGATACGGTCAAAATGCGCATCTTCGTCGCTAAACAAGGTTTCCCAATAGGCCTTTGCCTTGTCCCACTCGGCGCCCTTGGGAGCTTTAGGTTTGCCGTGCAAGAAGGCATAGGCTTTTTCGTCAGGTGCAATCATGCCAGCGCGGGCGCCGCCCTCGATGGTCATGTTGCAAACGGTCATGCGGCCCTCCATCGACAAATCGCGGATGGCTTCGCCGGCAAATTCGATGACGGAGCCTGTGCCGCCAGCCGTGCCAATTTCACCGATGATGGCGAGGATAATGTCTTTGGCGGTGGCGTGCTTGGCCAATGTGCCATTGACTTCCACTTTCATGTTCTTGGCTTTTTTCTGTATCAGCGTCTGCGTGGCCAACACGTGTTCGACTTCCGAAGTGCCAATGCCATGGGCCAAAGCACCGAATGCACCGTGGGTGGACGTATGACTGTCCCCACAGACGATTGTGGTGCCGGGCAGGGTGAAGCCTTGCTCAGGTCCAACGACGTGGACAATGCCCTGGCGCTTGTCGAGTTCGTTGAAATATTCAATGCCGAATTCGCGTGCGTTGTTGGCCAGCGCTTCAACCTGAATGCGTGACTCTTCTTCGACAATGCCCTTGGAACGGTCGGTTGTGGGAACATTGTGGTCGACCACGGCAAGCGTCTTTTCCGGGTGCCGCACGGTGCGGCCGGTCATGCGAAGGCCCTCAAAAGCTTGCGGCGATGTCACCTCATGGATCAGGTGGCGGTCAATATAAAGCAAGCAGGTGCCATCCTCGGCCTGATGGGCGACGTGGTCATCCCAGATCTTG
>JANMEM010000044.1:0-4680 GCA_031376985.1 Hyphomicrobiales bacterium | reverse complement strand
TTATAATCAACCACGCGCTTGACCGCGACGAGTACCTTCATGGGAACACCTCAAAAATTCTGGCCGGACCCTAGTTAGGGGGCTTGTGCAAGTCAATTCTGGCAACGGCATGGAACAGGCGATTGCGACTATTTGGCCGTTCAGAGTTGGGTGACAAGCTGGTCGAGATTGGCATCGGGAACGCCCAGCTGGTGCAAATGTTGTGCGGTGTTTTTGACGTAATCCACACAGCTGCCCGCATCGCCATGGCCTTGGCGCACATAGGCGAGGGTCTGTTCGGTAGTCAGCGGGCCCGCATATTGGCCGTGCTCCCGGTCCACCACATAGGTTATCGCCCAGACCGTACGGTTGCTGGCAAGTACCAGCGGCAAACTCACTTCCTTGTAGACATGGGTGACCAGTTCGCGCTCCTGCAAATAGGCCAGGGTATCGGGCCAGACCGCATCTTCAACCTCGAAGGCGACACCATGGCAATGGTCCCCCTTGTCGAGTCCGAAGACCAGTCCCAGACATTCCGGTGTGCCGCGATATTTATGGGAGAGCACACAGAGGGAGCGGTGCCAACCGTCGAGGCGGGCGGGTTCAGAATGGACGAAGGAAAACCCCGGTCGCCAGATCAGCGAGCCGTAACCGAAAACCCAATGGGTGGCGGTGTTCATTTCGTGTGGTTGGGCCCTCGACCGAAGTCCGGTGCTGCCGTGTCCTGCCCTGCCTGAATAATGCCGCGACGGACATCGCGGGCCCTGGTGAAGAGGTCAAACAAAGTGTCACCGTCGCCCCAGCGGATGGCGCGTTGAAGGACAGACAATTCCTCAGAGAAACGGCCCAGCATTTCCAACACGGCTTCGCGGTTGTTCAAAAACACATCGCGCCACATGGTGGGGTCGGAAGCGGCAATGCGGGTGAAATCGCGAAAGCCACCTGCGGAATATTTGATGACTTCGGATTTGGTGACTTCTTCAAGGTCCGCAGCGGTGGCGACCGTGTTGTAGGCGATCAAATGCGGCAAGTGGCTGGTGATGGCGAGTACCAGATCGTGGTGTTCCGGCGTCATTTCATCAACGTTCGAACCCAAGGCTTCCCAGAAGGCCTTGAGTTTTGCGACTGCGGCCGCATCGGCATGGGGCGGCGGAGTGAGAATGCACCAACGGTTGTCAAACAGCGAGGCAAAGCCTGCACGTGGCCCTGATTGTTCCGTACCCGCTATGGGGTGGCCCGGAATGAAATGTACATTGAGGGGAAGGTGCGGAGCGACATCGCGGACCACGGCACCTTTGACGGAGCCCACATCAGTGAGAATGCATCCTGCTTCCAGGTGGGGTGCGATGTCTTCCGCAAGTTCCGCATAGGTGCCGACGGGCGTGCAGAGGATGACAAGGTCCGCGTCTTTCACCGCATCTGCTGCTGAATCGTGAACAGTATTGACGATACCAATTTCAAGCGCTGTTGCTCGGGTCTCAGGGCTGCGGGCATAGCCGCTGATCGTGTGCGTGAGATTCGCGCGGCGGGCCGCATGGGATAGTGAGGAGCCAATGAGACCCAAACCCAGCAGCGCGATTTTTTCAAACATCACAGTCACGACGTAAAACCTTGGAGAGCTTTGACCATGGCGTGGTTTGCTTCTTCGGTGCCGACGGACATGCGGAGTGCTGATGGAATATTATAGCCATCCATACGGCGGACGACGATACCGTGATCCAGCAGCCAGGCGTCGGCGGCCCGTGCGGTATCCTTGTCACTGAAATGCACCAGCACAAAATTTCCGGCACTTGGCGTGACCTTCAAGCCCAGACTGGAAATTTCATCCGTCAGCCAGCCCAGCCATTTTGTATTGTGGGCAATGGCCTGATCCATGAAGCCTGTGTCATTGATGGCTGCAACACCTGCGGAGATGGCGGGCAGTGATACATTGAAGGGACCACGAATGCGGTTCAATGCGTCCATGACATGTTGGGGACCATAGGCCCAGCCCAGGCGCAAGGCGGCAAGACCATGGATTTTCGAGAAAGTGCGGGTCATCACAACATTTTCAAATTCTGACACCAGCGCAATGCCTGACTCATAGTCATTCGCAGTCACGAATTCGGCATAGGCGGAATCGACAACCAGCAGGACCTGCGGTGGAATGCCTGCATGCAGGCGGCGCAATTCGCTGTAGGAAATATATGTGCCCGTCGGGTTGTTGGGGTTGGCGATGAAAACGATTTTTGTTTTCGCCGTCACAGCCGCGATCATGGCATCGACACTGGTGGCGAAATCTTTTTCTGCTGCAATGACGCCAGTGGCACCGTTGGACTGAATGACAATCGGGTAGACCATAAACCCATATTGACTATAGACCGCTTCATCACCGGGGCCGAGGTAAGCGTGGGCCAGCAATTGCAGAATTTCATCAGAACCTGCACCGCAAATGATGTGGTCTGCGTTCAGGCCGTAACGGGTGGCAATCGCTTCGCGCAATGCTGTGGCGCTGCCGTCGGGATAGAGGGCCAGACTGTCAGACGTCGACGTGAAGGCCTCCATGGCCTTGGGGCTTGCACCAATGGGTGACTCGTTCGAGGACAATTTGAAAATCTTCGCACCCTTGGCAGAACTTTTGCCGGGCACATAGGCTTCAATGTCCATGATGCCCGGTTTTGGTGAGGGCCGTGTTGCGGTGTCTGTCATTGCTTAAATTCCAATGGCCGAGGGATAGCGCCCGGCCACTTTCAGGCCAAGAGATATGTTGGAGCGGGTAAGGCCGATAATCGGGCTTTCATGCTCTGAATAAAAACCAGCCAGTGCGGACAGTCGCCATGGCCCACTTTTTACCTGCCAAACCGGCTGTACTGCAAAGTCACGCGGCAGGTTGCCTTGGGTGATGAGCAGTGTTTCGTCATGGCCTGTGGCTTCGGCTGGTGCGTTGCCGAAAATCAGCAGTTGCGGCATGACTTCGTCCCTGATTACTGGCAGCGCACCAATAATCTGGGCGGTTCCGGCCTTGCCTGCCACGCAGGCATCTATCCACGGGCTTTCAGTTTCGACAACACAAATGTCCGCAGGGTTGACGTTGACCTGCATCAGGGCCTGCGTTTCATCTTTCCATTCCTCAACCGGCATGGCGGGGAAATGCTCACGCAGGCGCAGGCGGTGGCCAAGGGTTTGTGACAGACGTTTTGACACATGCAGTGTCATCGGTGCCTGGCCCAAACTTGAATCTGTGAGGATGGCCCGCCACAGTCTGAGGGCAAAGGCAGGTTCAATATTCTGTGCTTTTGCTGCCTGCATGATGCGGCGGTGAATTTGGGCTTCGCGGGCGGGCCGCAAGGGGGAGCCTGTGGTTTTCGTCGTCACCTGTTTGAAGGATTTGACCTGTTGCGTGATGGTCAAACGCTTGGCCAGCAGCCCCAGCAACGCATCATCGACGTCGTCCAGTTCACGCCGCAATGCGTCAAGGGCAGGCGTTGCAGTGGGAGCGTCGGTCATTGGTCAATCCGGTTCGGGTTCGTCTGCTGTTTAAGCCGCTTTCGCGGGTGATGTGAACCCCATTCAGTCCTGATCTTTGCGTGCAGCCTGTGGAGAAGGCAACAATACTGGACGGAAGCGCGGCACCAGCCGCCGCGCACGTTTTCCAGACGAGAAGGCATAGACCTGCTTCATGGCCTCGACGATGGTGACGCCGGCAAAACGTTGCAGCACGCGTTCACCCATGACATCGAAACTCAGGGCTGCCTGCAACAGTGTCTCATTGCTTAGAGGTGGCAGATAGAGAGCGCTGCGCCATTGGGTGATGGTATATTTTGAGTCTTTCAACAGTCCCGCAATCTGGCCTGATGAAAAGGGTTGGCCAAAGCCGAAGGGGGTTGATTCCGATGCCGCCCAGAGGCCCCGGCGATTTGGCACGACCAAGATCAACCGACCCTGTGGTGCCATGACCCGCCAGACCTCTTGCAGTGTCTCCAGGGGTGTTTCGGCATGTTCAAGGCCATGTACGACAAGGGCCAGATCAACCGTGCTTTCGAGCAGCGGCAAATCCAGTTCATCGACGAGGGCGGAACGGTTGCTTTCGCCATCCGGCCAATGGATGACGCCTTGCCGTGCCAGCATGAATGACAGCGACAACACGTCTGGCTGTTGCGGAAGATAGGGCAAGGCGTAACCGAGGCCCATCACAGTCTGGCCGATTTTAGCCGTTGTCAGCGTAGAAAGTTGCCTGTTCAACATCCGGGCAGCCATGCGGCCTGTTTGCGTGGTGTAGAAATCCCTGAAATCGACAACATCCATGGCCGGAGCTTAGCTTGTCCGGTAGCCGCCGTCATGCCCGTCCTGCGGCCATGATGCACAGATGATAAATTTTGAAAATGCGTGTAAGGAACAGCCCATGTCACATCTTGATGTTCACCAATTCATCTGCCGCGACGACAATTATGGCGTGCTTGTGCACGACACTGTTACCGGCACCACGATTTCCATTGATGCGCCCCATGCAGGTGCAATCGCCGACAACCTGAAAAAACGGGGCTGGCAGCTGACGCATATTCTGACCACGCATCATCACATCGACCATGTGGAGGGCAATCTTGAACTGAAAGAGCATTTCGGCTGTCGCATCATCGGTCCAGAGGCCGAGAAGGACCGGATTCCCGGTATCGGCAAAACCGTAAAGGGCGGCGAGGTGTTTGACCTCGCACAACGCAAAGT
>JANMEM010000277.1:0-3113 GCA_031376985.1 Hyphomicrobiales bacterium | reverse complement strand
CCAGCGTCCAGCAATTGCAAGGCCGCGACAAGTTGCGGACGGAATTTTTCGGGGCGGCGACAATCCCACGCAAGGGTGGCGATGGACTGGATAGTGGGGCTATCCCCCATGAAGCCGCCAAAATCGGTTTCCAGCGCCCAGAAAGCGGCTATAACGGCGGCCGGAACGCCATATTGTTCCTGTACCTTATCGAAGATAGGCTTGTATTTCACCAACACGGCCTGACCTTTTTTGATGCGGGCGGCAGTTGCCATGCGGCTTTGAAATTCGAGGAAGCTTTGCGCGAAGATGTTTTGCGCCCGGTCTTTCTTGATGACACTTGCATCATAAGTTACGTCATTCAGCACAGACACGGATTGGGGTGATACGCCTGCCGCGTCCGCCTGCTTTTTCATTTGCTTGATAAAGGGTGCAAAACCTTTTGAAGTGTTGCCGCAGGTTTCCGCCTGGGCAGCGCCTGTTGCCAAAAACACAGTTGCAGCCAAAGCCAGGATTTTAAAGGACATGAATAACTCCACCGATTCGCCGTTTCAGAAGAGTGTGGCCTTAAATTATGGGTACGGCAAATTTAGGGATGGTTTGCGACAGGACTTGCCTTGTTTGTTAACGCAATGGATGGAAGTTGTTCTGCAATGACCAGAATTTCAAATATCCGTCAGCGCAACAAGACCAGGTCGCTGCTTGCCTTGGCCCATGCGATTGTGGCGCATCGGCGCTTGCCCATGAATGACTGGCTTTTGGCAACGGTGCTTGCAGGGGTTGCAGGGGCTGTCAATGCGGGCGGCTTTTTTGTTGTCGGTCAATATACCTCCCACATGACGGGCTATCTGTCCCAGATCGCGGACAATCTGGTGACCGCAAATTACGTGATTGTGCTAAAAAGTCTTCTGGCGATCATTGCCTTCACGATTGGTGCGGGAACCAGTGCGGCCCTGGTGAACTGGGCTCGCCAGAACCGCCGCCACCAACAATATGCGCTGCCAATTGTGGTGCAAGGCTTCACGCTGTTTCTATTCTCGTTCGCTGGCTTAGCAGCAGGCCATATCCCGATTCTGGCACTGCTGCTGGTATTGTGCTTTTTGATGGGCATGCAAAATGCCACAATCACAAAATTGTCCAAAGCGCGTATTCGAACCACCCATGCCACGGGCATGATCACAGACATTGGCATTGAAATTGGCAAGGCTGTATTTGGCAGCTTTTCAAAACGGTCAACCGTCAAAGCAGATACTCATAAGCTGCTGATATTGCTTCGTCTGGTATTGTCGTTTCTGTTTGGGGGAATTGCCGGCGCAATCGGCTTTGCGTCTGTGGGCTTCATCTTTGCCATGCCGTTGTCATTCGTGTTGCTGTCGCTGTCGTTGCCGACTGTGCTGCGTCCAGGTTTCGGAGGCCACCCCAGATAGCACGAAGGGCCGCCCTTTTGCAGGGCAGCCCTTCGCTTAAGCGACCAACACAGCGGGTCTCTACTTTGTCATGCAATGGCGGACCGGGGGCGATGCCACCGTCGCACAAGCACAGACCCAAAATGCCGGAGCCCAAGGCTACAGCATGAACCCACCATCGCTTTCCCCCGGTGAGGGTTCAGATGGGGTCATGTTACAAGAATTGTAAATTATTACAATTGTTGCGGGAAAAATCATCCTTCAAACAGAGGAGATGACCGAATTTAGTTTTTCAACCAGATATTGCAAAATGTGATTGTGACCTCTTGTTGCGAGCACTGCGCAAGAGTCCAGAATGAGGCCGTCATCCAGAATGCGCAAATTATTGGCAAATAACGTCGACCCGGTTGTGGTGATGTCCACAATCAACTCTGCCGTGCCAGCCGCAGGTGCGCCCTCGGTGGCGCCTAGACTTTCAACGATGCGATAGCCCGTCACGCCCTTTTCGGCGAAGAATCGGCGGGTGAGGTTGTTGTATTTGGTGGCGACGCGCAGACGACGGCCATGGGCGCGGTAGAACTGTTCGGCCACGTCATCAAGATCAGCCATGGAGGCCACGTCGAGCCAACAGTCGGGCACCGCCACAATGACCTTCGCGGGACCGAAACCCAG
This sequence comes from Hyphomicrobiales bacterium, assembly GCA_031376985.1. Lineage (GTDB taxonomy): Bacteria > Pseudomonadota > Alphaproteobacteria > Rhizobiales > Aestuariivirgaceae > Aestuariivirga. The sequence goes on along the minus strand of JANMEM010000277.1, from coordinate 1,056 downwards.
CCGCAACGCGACATTTACGAATTCATCGGTTGGCGGAATGGTTTCGCGCAGCAGGTCTTCTCCCGTGACACCCGCATCGATTTTACCGTCGCGCAGATGGGCGGCGATTTCTGAGGCTGACAGGAAAGCGACGCTGACGTTTTCGAGGCCTGTGAGTTTTCCGCGATAGCCGCGTTCGGAACCGGTGCGGTCAATGGCGTGGCCCGCCTTGGCGAAGGCATCGGCTGTGGCTTCCATCAGACGGCCTTTGGAAGGTATGCCAATGGTAATCATGAGAGCACGGCTTTCACGCGTTCGGTGTGGATGGCGCAGCCGACGGCGGGGATGTGGGATTTTGCACCAAGGTCGTGCAGCAAACTGTCGTAACGTCCACCCCCTGCAACAGAGAGGGGGGCGTTTCGGGCTTCGACTTCAACCTGAAAGACAAGGCCTGTATAATATTCAAGGTCGCGGCCAAAGTTGGCGTTGAAGTGGAAGCGGCGCGGGTTGAGGCCCTGCTCTTCCAGGGCCTCGGTGCGTTTGGTGAAATGGGTGAGGGCTTGGTCGAAGGCTTTGGTGCCGCCGAGTTTGGCGAGGTCCGCGACCGTGTCAGTCACGGAGCCTGCGATTGAGAGATAGGCTTCAATTTTTTGCAGCATGGCTGGGGCGAGGGGTTGCTCGGAACGGTCGGCATGTTTTTCTGCGAGGCGCGAGGCGATGTCGGCAATGCTGCGGTCTGTTACCAATGCCAAGTTCTTTGCTGCGAGAAGATTTGCGGTGGCCTCCAGCGCATTGTAATGGTCCATGGCATCGACGTTTTCCGAAATCGAGGTGCGCCGCGCTGTTGATGGCTTCGCAAATAAATCCATCAGTGTACGGAAGGCTTGTGGCCGCCAGAACTGGTGGCGGAGACGTCGGCGCCAGCGGTCGGGCATCGGCATGTCGTCGAGAAGAGCGTTGAACAGGCCAAGATCTCCAAGCGTGACTTTGAGTTTTGAGAGGCCCGCAGCTTCGAGAGCCGAGATCGTGAGTTTGACGATGCGGGCTTCGGACTCAATGGCGTCATCGCCGCCATAC
>JANMEM010000275.1:0-1844 GCA_031376985.1 Hyphomicrobiales bacterium | reverse complement strand
CGATGAGGGAGAATTAGGTATCAGTCGCCTCTCGTTCCGTTGATGATTGTTTTCCCAGCGCTGTCAAACAGGTGGCAGGCTTCTGTTGGGAGGTTCAGGTTCAGGGTTTGGCCGGGTTTGGCTTTGGACAGGCCGTCGGCTTTGGCGGAGATGTCGGCTCCATCGGTCATGCTGAGGTAGAACATGGTTTCGCTACCGAGGTATTCAGCGAGGCGCACTGTGGCTTTGGTGTCGGATTTGCCTTTTTCTGCAATCAGGATGTGTTCGGGGCGTATGCCGAGGGTTACGTCTTGGATGCCCTGTAGTTTGGCGGTCTGGGCGGGGAGCTGGATTTTGCTTCCGTCGCTCAGGGTGACGCTTATGGTCTTTCCGGTTTGGCTGGCTTTGGCTTTCAGGAAGTTCATTTTGGGGCTGCCGATGAAGCCTGCCACGAACATGTTGTTGGGACGGTGGTAGAGTTCGAGCGGGCTGCCCACTTGTTCGACCAAGCCTGAATGCAGCACCACGATCTTGTCGGCCATGGTCATGGCTTCGACTTGATCATGCGTCACATAGATCATGGTGGCTTTCAGGTCTTGGTGGAGTTTGCCTAACTCGATGCGCATCTGGACTCGAAGCGCGGCGTCGAGGTTGGAGAGGGGTTCGTCGAAAAGGAAGACTTCGGGATTTCTGACAATGGCGCGGCCGATGGCAACGCGCTGGCGTTGGCCGCCTGAGAGTTGAGACGGTTTTCGGTCCATCAAGGGTCCGAGTTGCAACATTTCAGCGGCGTGGCCCACGCGTTTTTCGACGTCGGCCTTGTCATGGCCTGTCATTTTGAGGCCGAAGCCGACGTTGTCGCGCACCGTCATATGCGGATAGAGCGCGTAGGACTGGAAGACCATGGCGACGCCGCGGTCGGCGGGTTCAACGGTTGCCATTTCCTTGCCGCCGATTTGCAGGGAGCCTGAGGTGATGTCCTCCAGTCCTGCAATCATGCGGAGCAGGGTGGACTTGCCGCAGCCGGAGGGGCCGACGAAGACGCAGAATTCACCGTCTGCCACGTCAAGGTTGACGCCCTTGATGATTTCGACGGAGCCAAAGGATTTCTTGGCGTTGCGGAGTGTGACTGTTGCCATGGGTTAGCCCTTTGTTGCGCCAAGTGTTAAGCCGGCGATGAAATGTTTTTGCATGAGGAAGAACATGGCCACAGGTGGAAGTGCGGCGATGATGGAGGCTGCTGAAATCAACTCCCATGCGACTTTCCATTGGCCCTTGAGTTCGTTCATGCCTGCCGTGACGGGGCGCACGTCGGCAGATTGTGCCATGATGGTGGCCCAGAAATAGTCATTCCAGATGAAGGTGAAAATCAGCACGGACAGGGCGGCGATTGCGGGGCGCATCAGGGGCATGACAATGTGCCAGAAGATTTTCCATTCGTTCACGCCTTCAACGCGGGCCGACTCGATCAAGGCAAACGGAAGTCCCTTGATGAAATTGCGCATAAACAAAGTGCAGAAGCCGGTCTGGAATGCGACGTGGAACATGACGAGGCCAGCGGTGGTGTTGTACATACCCATTTTCAGCGTGAGATCGCGGACGGGAATGGCCAGAATCTGGAACGGCACGAAGTTGCCTGCGATAAAGATGAAGAAGACAAACAGGTTGGCTTTGAATTTATAAACCGCCAGTGCATAGCCCGTGAGGCAGGACAGGCCGACTGCCCCGATGACTGTTGGGATTGTGACCTTGAACGAGTTGAGGATGTACCAGCCGATGTTGCTGTTCTCAAACACAGAAGAATAGTTTTTGACGAAGTCGAAGCTTGACGGCATGCCGAAGTAATTGCCTGCGGCCAAATCTGA
>JANMEM010000253.1:0-5652 GCA_031376985.1 Hyphomicrobiales bacterium | reverse complement strand
TCAGAGAGTGTTTTTACATAGTTCCAGATTATCAACGGGAATACGTCTGGTCGGATAAAGAGGTTCTTCAGCTTCTAGATGACATAAACGAGCAAATCGATGCGGGATCAATGCGGGAATACTTCATCGGCACTGTCCTTGTGTCGCCCACAGAACACAAAAACCACTATGATGTGATTGACGGACAGCAACGCCTCACCACACTCTTTCTTCTTCTATGCGCACTGAAACATATTTTTCAAGGTGTGGCACAGCAACAAGCCCTCAACGGCCTGATCTCCATGAATTTTACGGACAGCAGTGGCGAAACAAACGTGAGTTTAAAACTCGATCCACGCTACGAAAATGCAAGTGAGGTTATGAACAAGTTGGTGGAAATCGACGGTGACCCCATAAGCGTACGCTCTGGGATTCAGGCGGCGGGCATAGCCAGCATTGGTTCTCTGGAAAACCTAATCAGCGCCTATGCAACAATTCACCGCTACTTGAAGGACAACTACGACGATATTGCTAAACTCAAGAAATATTGGGGTTACTTGGCAAATAATGTCGTCTTCATACAAATTTCCACGGATGTCAGCAGTGCTCTGAAGATTTTCGAAACGATCAATGAGCGGGGCGTCGGGTTGAACTCAATGGACTTACTCAAAAATCTGCTATTTACGCAGGTTAAACCAGATGAATTTTCCAAGCTAAAAGATGAATGGAAAAAGATCACGAAGCCACTGGAAACCGCAAAGGAAAAGCCACTTCGCTTCCTCCGCTATTTCCTGATGGCCAACTACTTCATCAAAAATGAAAAAGGCGAAAGCGTCATATACGAAGATAAAATATACGATTGGTTTATCGACAAAGAGAATGCGGCAGTTTGCAACTATGCCGTCAAGCCTTTTGACTTTGTCAGAAAGGTTACCCGCAATGTAGAGCAATACTTGAACTTTACAAAAGGCCTAGGCAACGATGGCAATCCGAGCGTAGCAATGGATAACCTACGGAAACTTACTGGTGGAGCTTTTAGCTTGCACTATATTTTGCTATTGGCCGCTGCTCCTTTGCCAAAACCACTTTTTGATCATTTCGTCTCACAGATTGAAAGCTTTTTATTTTATTATATATTCACGAAAACGTCCACCAAAGACCTCGAAAAGAGCTTTTCCTCTTGGGCAGATCTTTTGAGGGAAATTGCAACCCTAAGTGAAACTTCCTTGCAAAAGGCAGAAATTAATCAATTCATTGTCAAACACTTCCAAAACAGTATGGATGAAAAAGCGCAGGAACTTTCTGACGCTCTTAATCGGCTAACGCTTCACTCCATGCAGCAATACCGCACTCGATATTTGTTGGTGAAAATAGTACAGCACGTTGAATTGGCATTTAAAGGATTGAAAGTACTTGGCAGCCTTGAACCATATATGAATCTTGAGATAGAACACATACTGCCTGACAATCCAAAGGCCGATCTGCGAGGGGAATGGGCAAATGAAAATCCGACCGCAGTTTACAACGACTACAAGAACCGCCTTGGTAACCTTACGCTGCTTGAGAAACCAATTAACATTGTGGCTGGCAACGATTATTATCCGCAAAAGCAAATTGAATACAAGAAAAGTGCAAATTACCTCACACGCAGTTTGGTGGCACTCGTGGATGTCGGACAAGACACTTCGATTTCGAGAATAAATGAAAAACTTGCCTCTTTTCCAACTTGGGATGCAGTCGCTATCGATAAAAGGCATGCAATGTTAATCGGATTAGCAGCGGACATTTGGAAGACTCGACCGATTGACGGCTGATCGCCATTCACTTAAACTGTTTTTCTTGCCCTGCTCTTCGCACCAACGGGTACCCGCCTCAACAACTCTCTGATCCCCTCCGGATCACGATCAATGATCATCAAGTAGGCCCGCATCGCGCCAAGGGGGCGGGTGCGCTGTTGCTCCCAATCGCGAATCTGGTTGATTGAAAAGCCAAACTCGGATGCAAAGGCATTCTGGTCAAGTTCAAGCTTCTGGCGGACGGCCTTCACGTCGATGTCAGCTGGCACATAAATACGCGCAGGAGCCACTTCACCACGGGCAATGGCGGCGGCTTCTTTTGCGGCCTGAATCAGTCTGCTTCCAATTTTTGACATCATATACTCTCCTAAAACTTCACTATTTTGGCAGCTACCGCTGCCCTGTAACCGTCGGCAATTCCAGCCAGAATCTTCTTCAATTCGTTCTTTTCAACCTTGGTCAAATTAACCTTTTCGCCCTTCTCATAAATGTCCAGCAGAAACACTGGCACGTCCTTCCCCGGAAAAAACGTGATGACCCGAACGCCGCCACTTTTACCACGTCCATCCTTGCCAAATCTCACTTTACGCGCACCACCCGTGCCTTCTATCAGATCGCCGAGCAAAGGGTTTTGGGCAATTGCCAGCGTGATTTCAAGACGTTCGTCTTCCTTCAACTTGATGCGTTTTGCAGAAGCAGCAAACGAAGCGGTCTCCAAAACACAATGCATCGAAAGACCTTGCGATACGTAAAACACGTAGTATGGGTAGGATAATTTCCGGAGAACGTCAAGAGACTTGAAACTTCTTTATCCGTCAATTCCCCGTCACTGCGTCAGCATGCACTTAAGAACCATATCGTTGCATTTTCCGTAGCATCGTCCATGACTACCTCCACACCCACCCTCACAGTCTGGTTCGATGGCAGCTGCCCGCTTTGCACGCGGGAGATTGGCTTCATGCGCAAACTCGACAAGGCCGGTGCCATTTCATTTATCGACGTCACCTCTCCTACCAGTGTTTGCCCCTTGAACCCTGCTGAACTTATGGCGCGATTTCATGCCGCGGAAAATGGCACCTTGCTCTCCGGTGCGGCGGCTTTTGCGGCGATGTGGCGGGCTATTCCGGTGTTGCGTCCGCTGGGTTTGGCGGCGCGCAATGCTGTTGTGCTTGGCCTGTTGGAGCGGCTCTACACGGTTTTCCTGCGCTATCGCCCAAGCCTGCAACGCCTTGTCACCCGGCTTGAAGGCAAGGCCGCCTGATTACATTTCGTCCTGTTGAAGCAGTCGCGATTTTCGTTCGTGTTTGGCTTTCCGGCCCGATACACGCGCCCGCCAGACTTCAAAACTGCGGGGTTTCAAATTGCTGCGCATCAGACGGATCACGTCACGTTCGGCCAAACCTGTGTCGCGTTTGATTTTGTCGAATGACACGTCATCGGCCCAGGCGAGGGCAATGATTTCACTGGTTGATATTGCGGGGTTCGCGTTCAATAGGCAAAGTCCCGGAATACGCGGGAAACATCGCCGTTCCAGTTTCCATTGTACAAATCAAGCAATTTGTCGGCTGCGGTTTTTCCGGTGGTGACGGATTCGTCCAGCACATCCAGAAAGCCTGACTCGAGTTTGCCTTTGCAGCCATGCACATCGCGGGCGTCAAGGCCAGCGCGGGAAATTTTCAGGACGTCACCTGCCAAGCTCTGAACCGTCCGTCCACGGATGATTGCGGCAAGGCCCTGCACTGGAATGGCGTCACGCAGGGATTGACGTTCTTCGGCAGTCCAATCCTTGACCAAGTCCCACGCTGCATCCAGCGCTGACTGGTCATACAATAGTCCCACCCAGAAGGCCGATAGCGCACACAGACGCCGCCACGGACCTGCATCAGCGCCACGCATTTCGAGGTAGCTCTTCAGGCGCACTTCGGGGAAAATCGTCGTGAGGTGATCGGCCCAGTCTTTCATTGTCGGTTTTTCGCCGGACAATTGTGGCAGTTTTCCGTCCATGAATTTGCGGAAGCTTTCGCCCGCGCAATTCACGAACTGTCCATTGCGCATGACGAAATACATTGGCACGTCGAGGGCGTATTCCATGTAGCGTTCATAGCCAGCACCCTCCTCAAACATGAAGGGCAGCATGCCCGACCGCGCCTTGTCAGTGTCGGTCCAGACATGCGAGCGGAAGGATTTAAAGCCGTTGGGCTTGCCTTCCAGAAACGGCGAATTGGCAAAGAATGCTGTGGCAATGGGTTGCAATGCCACGGAGGTCCGCAGCTTTTTCACCATATCGGCTTCGGATGCGAAATCGAGGTTCACCTGCACCGTGCAGGTGCGGAACATCATGTCGCGGCCCATGGATCCCACACGGTCCATATAGGGGGCCATTATGCCGTAGCGGCCCTTTGGCATGACCGGGGTTTGGCTCCTCGTCCAAACCGGGCTGGCACCCAGACCGATAAAACCGATGCCAAGTGCATCGCCAATTTCGCGGACCTGTTGCAGGTGTTCGTTCACCTCGGCGCAGGTGTCATGCACCGACTCCAGCGGTGCGCCTGAAAGTTCAAACTGTCCACCGGGTTCCAGCGAGATATTGGCCATGCCCTTGGGGTCCGCCAGGGCTATGATATTGTCGCCTTCGTAGACGCCCTCCCAACCGAAACGGTCGCGCAAACCTTCCAGCAATTTGCGAATGGAGCGTTGGCCGTCATAGGGTACGGGTTCAAGTGTATCAGTGAGGAAGGCGAATTTTTCGTGCTCGGTGCCAATGCGCCATTCTGACTTTGGCTTTTCACCCTTGGCGAAATAGCCAATCAGTTGATCCTTCGATTCGATCGGTGCCCGCGCTTCGGGATTATCTGGGGTAGGTCCGCTCAATTTCGCCCGTTCCTTTTTTTATTTGGGTGGATGTAAGCATGATCGGCAACGGCGGCAAGTCACAAAATGTGATGAGACCTATTACCGTTTCCAATCCCCAATCGTCGTCTGCACCACAGCAAGTGCCGCAATCGCCACGGTATCGGCCCGCATGATGCGGGGGCCCAAGGAAATGGCGGTGACGAAGGGCAGGCTTTTCAGATATTCGCGTTCTTCCGGCGTAAAACCGCCTTCGGGGCCGACGAGAACAGCGGCGGGCGGCGTGATGTCTTTCAGTGCCTCAACCGGATTCGCAACTGATGCAGTTTCGTCGCAATAGATCAGGCGACGTTGCGGATCCCAACTCGCGAGCACCTTCATAAGTGGCAGTGGCTCCAAAACCTCCGGCACGAAAACCAGATTGCATTGTTCTGCCGCCTCAATGGCATTGGCTTTCATGCGATCAAGATTAACCCGTTCGGCGATGGTGCGCTGGGTGATCACCGGTCGCAAACGCCGCGCACCCAGTTCCGTGGCCTTCTGTACCATGTAATCAGTGCGGGCGTGTTTCAGCGGCGCGAAAAGATAATCAATATCCGGCGGAGGCTCCACGCCCGATATGCTGCGTTCAACGCGCACGTGCACGGCTTTTTTGGTGACAGTGGTGATATAGGACAGAAACTCACCCTCGCGCCCGTTGAACAGCGCCACGGCATCGCCGCTGACGAGCCGCAAGACGTGTACGAGGTAGTGACCCTGTTCCTGTGGCAACGCGAAATCAGCCCCTGCAGACAGCGGCGTTTCGACATGCAAGCGGGGTGTGGTTTTTGCCATGGGGGTCGTGTAACACGCGGCACATGACGATTTCCAGCGGCCAGACGCATATTGCAGACGCAAAGCCCATCAATTGGGTGGAGCGTTTTCTGCCAGCCGCCGCCCTGCCCTTTGCGCAATTGATGCGACTGGACCGGCCGATTGGCTGGTGGTTGTTGTTGCTGCCGTGTTGGTGGGCGTTGGTGCTGGGGCA
>JANMEM010000250.1:0-2339 GCA_031376985.1 Hyphomicrobiales bacterium | reverse complement strand
TCTTAGTGAGGCTTTCATCATGCAAATGGCCACAGAGTTTACACCCATTGCTTCTCTTGTTGGCGGCGGCATAATCGGTGCCGCAGCTGTGTTGCTGATGGCCACACATGGTCGCATTGCGGGAATCAGCGGTATTGCCGTGCGCATGTTTCCGCCCTATCTGGACCGGGACGCCAGTGGTCGCGTGGCATTTATTGCGGGTCTTATTGCAGCACCGCTTCTCTATGCAACGTTGAACGGTGCCTCGGCGCCAATAACCATTTCAGGTAATTCCGGCTTATTGATTGCTGCCGGATTATTGGTTGGTTTTGGTTCCATCTGGGGCAATGGCTGCACGTCGGGCCATGGCATTTGCGGGTTGTCACGTTTGTCTGTGCGGTCGCTGGTGGCGGTGGCGGTTTTCATGGCGACTGCGATCATCACCGTGTTCATCACCCGGCATTTGATCTGAGGATTCGCGATGTCACTTCTCGTACAATTTTTCATTGGCCTGCTTTTTGGTTCCGGCCTTGTGGTTTCAGGCATGTCTGACCCGCAAAAGGTTTTGAACTTCCTTGATCTTGCGGCCATTCCTGCCGGGGGCTGGGATCCAAGCCTGCTGTTTGTCATGGGGAGTGGCGTGGTTGTGACGTTTATTGGTTACAGACTGGTGCTGAAGCGGAAACAACCCGTTTTCGATACGCAGTTTCACTTGCCAGCGGCCAAGCCTGTTGATGCCGCCATTATTGTTGGGCCTGCCATTTTTGGCATTGGTTGGGGTCTTGGTGGTTTTTGCCCCGGACCTGCTTTCACCGCACTTGGCACTGGCTCAGCACAAGCCATTCTCTTTGTTATTGTCATGCTTGTTGGCATGATTATCGCGCGTGTTCTTGCACTCAAAACCATTGGCGCATCTGCACCGGCCGCCAAGGCCTGATGACTTGCGAAGAGGAGCACAGCCATGCACAATCCTGACGTTACTGCGTTTTTCGATGAACCCACCAATACCGTCACCTATGTGGTGAAAGACCCCGCATCAAAATCCTGCGCGGTCGTCGATAGCGTGTTGGACATCGACTATGATGCGGGCCGCATTTCCTATGGCTCTGCTGACAAGGTGATTGCTTTTGTCAGTGAGCATAACCTCGCCGTGGAATGGCATATTGAAACCCACGTGCATGCCGATCATTTGTCAGCGGCACCCTATTTGCAAAAACATTTGGGTGGCAAAATTGGAATTGGACGCAATATCACCATCGTTCAGGAAACCTTCGGCAAAATCTTCAATGAAGGGACCGAGTTTCAGCGCGACGGCAGCCAATTTGACCGCCTGTTTGACGATGGCGGCAGCTACAAGATTGGTCAGATGACTGCCCTTGCCCTGCACACGCCCGGCCACACGCCGGCTTGCATGACCCATGTGATTGGCGACGCAGCATTTGTGGGAGATACACTTTTCATGCCTGATGGTGGTTCAGCCCGTGCTGATTTTCCGGGTGGGGACGCCCGCGTTCTCTACCGCTCGATCAGGCGCGTCTTGTCGCTGCCCGATGAAACTCGGTTGTTCATGTGCCACGACTATGGCCCCAATGGTCGCAACATCAAGTGGGAGACCACTGTTGGCGAACAGCGTGAACATAATATTCACGCCAAGGATGGCATAGACGAAGCCTCGTTTGTGGCCATGCGAGAGGCCCGTGACAAAACGTTGGGCATGCCCAGACTTATCATTCCATCGCTGCAGGTGAACATGAAGGCAGGCGAACTGCCCAAAGCTGAAGCGAATGGCACGCGGTTCCTGAAAGTGCCGTTGAATATCCTATGAACAGGAGGAATTCCAACCCTTGCAGCTACTCAATTATTGCATCGTTAAATATATCACGTGCTGACAGGAATGCCTTAGCCGTTGCAAGTGCCGATGGAAGTTCGACCGAAATAAAATATCGCGCATCAAGTTCAGCTTCATCTTGAAGCGAGCATCCTTGTGCGAGGATGCTTGCTTTTGCCAAATGGCCCGCAGCAACAAGCACTGCCAATGCCCGCGTGAACGGGGAGGCAACGAAGAAGGCTTCCGAACTGTTTGAGTCTTTGCTAATGTTCTCTGACATCAAGCGAATGTCCGACACCATCTGAGCTGCTGCTGTTTCGCCTGCTACGATGGCAATTCCTTTTTCACACTCATGAAGGATTTCTGTGAGGATTACCCCCTCTTCCAGTCCGAGTTTTCGCGTGACAAGGTCAATGGCCTGAATGCCATTGGTGCCTTCGTAAATTGGCAAGATGCGCGCATCACGGTAATACTGGGCAACACCTGTGTCTTCGATATATCCCATGCCGCCATGGACCTGGAGTGCAGTTGA
>JANMEM010000192.1:0-2344 GCA_031376985.1 Hyphomicrobiales bacterium | reverse complement strand
GCAAAAATTTGAGGGCGCTGGTGTGGCTGCGATCATCTATACGGACATTGACCGCGACGGTATTCTCACAGGTATCAACTGGTCATCCACAATTGAACTGGCGGAAGCTGTGTCGATCCCGGTCATCGCGTCAGGCGGTCTGGCGTCGATGGACGATATTCACCGCATGTTGAAGCCTGACGCCAGAAAGCTTGAAGGGGCCATCACGGGTAGGGCTTTGTATGACGGCAGGCTAAATCCTGCAGCAGCGTTGAAACTCATTTCGGAGGCGAATCGATGAGCAAGGTTCTTCTGATCACCGGCGGCTCACGCGGCATTGGCGCTGCCACGGCGCGCATGGCAAGTGCCGAGGGCTATGCCATCGCAGTCAACTACGTGAGCGATAGAACAGCAGCCGACAGCGTCGTTGCTCAACTCGGTAAAAAAGCCATTGCCGTGCAGGGAGACGTCTCCAATCCGGCTGATGTCTTGCGTATGTTCGACGAAACGGAAGCTGCGTTCGGCCCCATCACACATCTTGTGAATTCCGCAGGCATCACTGGAAAGTCGTCAAGGCTCGACAAAGCTGATGTGCAAACCATTGTCGATACCATTGCCATCAATCTCACTGGCAGCATTCTGGCCAGTCAGGAAGCCGTACGCCGCATGTCGACGCTGCATGGTGGCAAGGGTGGCGTGATTATCAACATATCCTCCGCCGCAGCCACACTTGGCAGCCCCGGTGAATACACCTGGTATGCCGCTGCCAAAGGCGGCATTGATGCTTTTACCATTGGCCTTGCGAAGGAGGTGGCAATGGAAGGTATTCGCGTTGCATCCGTCACACCGGGCATGACGGAAACAGAAATCCACGAACGCTCAACAGGCGACCGTTCCCGCGTCGAACGCATCCGCCCGACAATCCCCATGCAGCGCATTGGCACCGCAGAAGAAATCGCCAATGCAATTATGTTTTTGTTGTCAGACAAGGCCACCTACATCACTGGTACGACTTTGCGTGTGGCAGGAGGCCGCTGATGTATTGCGCATTCGCACAAACATCCGTCATTCCGGCGAAGGCCGGAATCTGGAAAATCATAAAGATTCCGGCCTTCGCCGTAATGACGACTTTATGTTTGAGAATTGTACCATGCTGAAAGCCCGTGTCATTCCCTGCCTTGATGTCAAAGACGGTCGTGTTGTCAAAGGTGTCAACTTCGTCGACCTGCGCGATGCAGGAGATCCCGTTGAAGCTGCAAAGGCCTATGATGCAGCGGGGGCCGATGAACTTTGCTTTCTCGATATCGCAGCCACACATGAGGGCCGCGGCACCATTTTGGATGTGGTCAGGCGCACAGCCGCCGTGTGCTTCATGCCCCTGACTGTTGGCGGCGGCGTGCGGACGCTGGATGATATTCGCGCTTTGCTTTTGGCAGGTGCCGACAAGGTGTCGATCAATTCCGCAGCCGTTTCCAATCCGCAATTCGTCAAACAGGCCGCCGAAAAATTTGGCAGTCAGTGTATTGTGGTTTCGATTGACGGCAAGGAAACCGCACCCGGTACATTCGAAGTCTTCACCCATGGTGGCCGCAAGGAAACCGGAATTGACGCTGTGGAATTTGCAAAGCAAATGGCGTCGCTCGGTGCAGGTGAAATCATGCTCACCTCCATGGACCGCGACGGCACAGGCAAGGGTTTCAACATCGCCTTGACCCGCGCCATTGCCGACGCTGTCCCCATTCCGGTCATCGCATCGGGCGGTGTTGGCACCTTGGATCATCTGGTCGAAGGCATCAGGGATGGCCACGCCACCGCTGTTCTCGCGGCCTCGATTTTCCACTTCGGAACCTTTACAATCGGGCAAGCCAAACAGGCGATGGCAGATGCAGGTATCGCCGTGAGGATGCAGTGATGGGACAGTTTGACCAGCTTGAGAAACTTGCAAGCGACGTGGCGGCGAAGGCCAGTGCTTCACCTGAAACGTCCTACACAGCAAAACTCATTTCAAGGGGCGTTGCTAAATGCGCAAAAAAATTTGGCGAGGAGGCCATTGAGCTGGCGCTGGCTTCCGTAGCAAACAACAATCAGGAAACCACTGCCGAAGCTGCTGACGTGCTGTATCACTTCTTGGTCTTGTTGCAGGCCTCTGGTGTGTCGCCCAACGATGTGATGACGGAATTGAAACGCCGCGAAGGCACGGGCGGACTTGTTGAAAAGGCCTTGCGCCCGCATGATTGAGCAAATCGAAGACTTCGCACGCGAAGTTTCCCCGTTCCGCCGATTTGCCCGTGATGAGTGGGCGGCCCTTCGCGCAGACACGCCAATGACCTTGACGCAGGACGACCTCAACAAGGTGCGTTCACTG
>JANMEM010000160.1:0-2643 GCA_031376985.1 Hyphomicrobiales bacterium | reverse complement strand
CCGCTGTCGAGATTGCCTGTGCCGAAGCGCTGGAAGCTGGTCTCGCCGCCGGTGATGTCATCCTGACCATCCTGGCAAGGCAGCGTCAGCCGCCGCCACCGCCCAGCATCACCACGCCTGATGCGCTGCGCCTAAATATCGAGCCTGTGGCCGACTGTGGCCGCTACGACAGCATAAGGAGGGTTGCCTGATGGAACGCCATGAGATTCTCGACGCCATGAACGAACTCAAGCTCTACGGTATGCGCGCAAGCTTCGATGAGATCGCTGGCAAAGGTCTTTCCCGCCGCGATGAGTTCTACCCTCTCGTCGCCAGCCTTATCCGGGCAGAGCACACCCACCGTCAGGCTCGCTCCATCAGCTATCGCATCGGTGGAGCCAAGTTCCCGGTCTTGAAAGACCTCGACACCTTCATCTTCGCCGACACTCCGGTCGATGAGGGAGAAGTGCGCGAGCTCGCCACTGGTGCTTTCCTGGATTCCAAGCGCAACGCCATCTTCATCGGTGGAACCGGCACCGGCAAAACCCATCTCTGCATCGGCGTGGCAGCAAGCGTTATCCGCTCCCGTGCTCGCGGACGCTTCTTCAACCTCGTTGATCTAGTCAATCAGCTCGAACAGGAGAAGGCCGCTGGTCGCAGTGGGCGTCTGGCCGAGAAGCTGTTGCGCTATGATCTCATTGTCATCGACGAACTTGGATACCTGCCGTTCAGTCAATCCGGCGGACAACTGCTATTCCACCTGATCAGCAAGCTCTATGAGAACACATCATTGCTGATCACTACCAACCTGGCATTCGCTGATTGGCCCCAAGTCTTTGGCGACGCCAAGATGACAACCGCCATGCTCGACCGGCTCACCCATCACTGCGATATCATCGAGACCGGCAACACCAGCTGGCGATTCAAGAACCGCAGCTGATCCCCGTTCCCACAGGCGCCCTCCGTCGATGCGCTGCGCTACGCCTGACGGCTTCACGCATCGTCTCCGGGCGCTGCCTCACACCCCTCATAAAGGGGTTACTATTGGACGCGAAATGGGGGCCACTGTTCAAAGCGAATTGACAAACTGATTGCCACTTAGTATATGGCGGCAATCATTGGTGGCGTGCTAATTTTGATTTCTCAAAGGTTCAGCAGAAACAAAGAGCCTTCAAGAGCTGACGTCTGCCAAGCTGCTGAGCGGTATCGAGACTGGTACGGCGACGAGGCAATGACCAAGATCGGTGACCACATGCTCGCCGCCAGCTTTGCGCCCGATGGACGACACAGGAAATTTCTGAAACAGGTTTGTGGCGAAATTGAAAAACAAAAATTGATTGGGATTGACCAATCTAACAATTGATCATTCGCAATTACCTTTTACGATGAATTGCATGGTTGATCGTTTTTCAAAGGCTGAACGAAGCCGGCTGATGTCGCGTGTCAGGGGACGTGACACGAAACCGGAACTTTACGTTCGATCTGCACTTCATCAAGCAGGGTTTCGTTTTCGCCTACACAAAAAAGAACTTGCGGGGAGACCAGACATCGTACTTCAGAAATGGAGAGTCGCAATCTTTGTGCACGGATGTTTTTGGCATGGACACAAATGCACTCGCGCAAAGATTCCAGTTACGAACGTTGAGTTCTGGGAGGCAAAGATTTCTAGCAACAAGCTGCGCGACAAGAAAAACGAAAAAATACTCAACAAAAGTGGTTGGCAAGTTTTTACAATTTGGACTTGCAACTTGAATTCCGATTTGTCTCAAACACTGGAGTTGTTGGAATCAATGAGAAATCAAGCGTCAATCGAATTGACCAAATAGGATGCAAAGTATTTCGCCAATTTGGGCGGCACCGCGTTCCCAATCATTCTTGCCACCTGCTCAATCTGCTCAGTTGGATAGAAAACATAGGTGTCAGGAAATGACTGTAGGGCCGCCGCCTCTCTTAGCGATATGCCTCTATGCTGCTTGGTGTCGTAGTGGCCAAATCTTCCATTCGAGATGCTGTGACATTTGGTTGTAATCGTGGGCGATGGGCGATTTGGGTGCATCCGCGTGTAAACGTCGCTGAAGCACCGACTCCCAAACTTCTTGTTTACTTTGCGATGGCAATCGAGCGACAAGTCACCAAATTTGGTATCTTCCATGTAGGCATTCGATTGCCCTGGTTTGGCTGACGAAATTCTTTTGACGTTCAAGTCGCTCAAAGTTCGAGTTCTATGGTTGGGAATTGTCATATGGGTTGATCCGGCATTGAGGGCCGGAAAGTGCCCGATTGCTTCTGTCACTGAAACCATAAATGCGTTGGGGTCGTTGTCAGGAACAAGCAATTCTTCTTGCAAAAGATCAGAAAATCTCTCCGATTTTGCGAGTTCTTTACGCACAGCAATCAAGATTGAGCGCTTTCGAAACTGCGGAATTCCAAATTTAGAAGTGCAGACAACCTTTGTACCGGTAACGTAGCCTGCGCGCTCGAGAGTTTGACGAAAATCATCCCATACGCCGCCGTAGCGTGGGTCTTTAATGCCTGCAACATTTTCTGACAACACAAGTTCGGGTGCAAATTTTCGGACAAAGGAGGCAGCCTTTCGCAAGAGATTGCTGTCTCTCTCGCGACCAGCCTTGTACGTACGCGCGCGTGCGGGACGGCGTGCGGGAC
>JANMEM010000151.1:0-15249 GCA_031376985.1 Hyphomicrobiales bacterium | reverse complement strand
GCAATGGCAAAATAATATCCGCGAATGCCGTTGTTCAAACTCTTCACGGCTTCGGTCAACACAATGGCGGTTTGAGAAATCATAACCTGTGAATGGCCATTGCTGCTGCGCGCTTCCGTCAGTCCACCAATCATGGCGACGGTGTAACCAAGTTTTCGAATTGCATAGGTGAAGGAAAAAAAGCTGAAGGCCATGATCAAGGTCAGAGACGCAAAGTAAAGCGTGAACAGGCCAAGAGAAATCGGCGGGAAAAACTCCAACCTCGCCAATGCAGCGTGTACGCCACCTATGCCTGCCAATGCTCCCAAAAGGCTCGCCAACACGATGAGTGTCGCGGAACCGAAAAATGACATTGATGCTGAAATCTGCCCCAGCAAAATGCCGTCAAACACCCGGTTCTCCCGGTTGCTGTTCAGCGACATGCGCATCCAGCGCAACCGCACCACGTGCAGCTGCGCATTCAATGTACCGCGCCCCATGAAGTTGAGGATGGGTCCATAGAGACCCCACATCACAAAAATCAGGCCGAGTGCCGTGATGTGAAGTGCATCGAAGTCATAGGGCATTTGGCATCATCCCTAACCGTGGATTTCCTTGATCGTCGCGATTTTAATGCCTGGCGAACGTTCCAGCGTGTAGTTCAAATTGAACAGGGATGTCGCCAGCATCACCGGTGAACCATCAAGGTCCATGGCGATGGATGACTTGTTGCTGTCAACAAATGTATCGAGCGTCTTGGCATTGTCCGATGACAACCAGCGCAGCACGTCAAAACGTGTCGGCTCAAATTCCACTGGCACGCCATATTCCGCGTCAAGCCTGGACACGAGAACATCCAACTGCAATGCGCCGACAACGCCGACAATGGCGCCTGATCCATCCAGTGGCGTGAACAATTGCACGACACCTTCTTCGGCCAGTTCCTCCAAGGCCGACTTCAGTTTTTTCGCCTTCATGGGGTCTGACAATTTCACGCGGCGCAAAATTTCGGGCGCGAAAGATGGCACCCCCGTGAAGACGATGTCCTCGCCCTCAGTCAACGTATCGCCAATCCGCAAAACACCGTGGTTGGGAATGCCCACGACGTCTCCCGCAAAAGCTTCCTCAGCCAACGAACGATCCTGGGCGAAGAAAAATTGTGGCGCATTGAGCGCCAGCGATTTGCCGGAACGCACAATCTTGGTGCGCATACCGCGCGTCAATTTTCCGGAGGCGACACGCATGAAGGCAATGCGATCCCGGTGGTTGGGGTCCATGTTGGCCTGGATTTTAAAAACGATGCCGGAGAGCTTTTCTTCTGTTGCCTTGACCACACGTTGCCTTGCCTTCTGGTCCCGTGGTGGTGGCGCGTATTTGATGAGGGCTTCCAGCAAATCCCGCACACCGAAATTCTTGATGGCGGAGCCAAAATAAACCGGACTCAAGTGTCCCTCAAGAAACGCTTGGCGGTCAAACACCGTGCCGGCCATTTCAACAAGTTCGATTTCATCGTGGAAGGTTTTAAAGTCATTGTTGGACAACAGTGCCTTGATTGCAGCATCGCCCGCACCCGTGACCACTTGACCTTCGGGAGCGGAATCCAGTTTGCGAATGCGCAGTTCCGTCAGATCGTAAGTGCCAGCAAAATTCTTGCCAATCCCAATCGGCCACACCATCGGCACCACATTCAGCGCCAGGCCTTTTTCAATCTCGTCGATGAGATCGAGCGGCTCTCGCGTTTCGCGGTCCATCTTGTTGACAAAGGTGATGATGGGAATGTCGCGCATGCGGCAGATTTCGAACAGCTTGCGCGTCCGGTCTTCAATGCCCTTGGCCCCGTCGATGACCATGATGGCGGCATCTACAGCCGTGAGTGTTCGATAGGTGTCTTCCGAAAAGTCTTCGTGGCCCGGCGTGTCCAGCAGGTTGAACACGCAGCCGCCATATTCAAAGGTCATCACCGAGGTCACCACCGAAATGCCACGGGCTTTTTCAATGCCCATCCAGTCTGAACGGGTGCGTCTGCGATCTCCCTTGGCACGCACGTGGCCTGCAAGCTGAATGGCACCGCCAAACAGCAACAGCTTTTCTGTCAACGTGGTTTTACCGGCGTCAGGGTGGGAAATGATGGCGAAGGTGCGTCTGCGCGCCACTTCCTGTGGAATATTCGAGGTCACGGGAATCTCTGTTCAAAATCGTTGTGCATCGGCCTTTAGAGCAGTGTCAAAGTGGCGTCCAGCATGTTGCCCTTTCTGGTGTGTTGTGGCAGTGAACGGGCAGAGGAAATGGTATGACAAATCTGGCACTGCTCGGCGACATTGGCGGCACAAACTCACGTTTCGGACTGGTTGAACTTGGATCAACCGAGGCGAAGGACGTTGAGGTGCTGAAGAACGACAATTTCGCAGGGCTTGAAGCCGCTATTTCCCACTACATCGAAAAGCGCGGAATTACCGAATTGGCTGCCGCTGCTGTTGATGTTGCGGCCCCTGTGGACCGTGAAACCATCAGGCTGACAAACCGGGACTGGACTTTCAGTGCCGAAAGTTTGCGGAAAGCCGCCAAGGCCAAGCGCTTTCGCCTTCTGAATGATTTTGAAGCTCTGGCATGGTCACTGCCACATCTGCAGGCTGACGACGTTGTGCAAATCGGCGGCACGGTATCCAAAACACCGCAATTGAAAGCCGTGCTTGGTCCTGGCACGGGCCTTGGTGGAGCACTTTGTGCGCCCCTGCCCAAGGGTGGCTGGATGCCGATTCCGGGCGAGATGGGGCATATGACCCTGCCGATTTCAACCGCAGAAGAATTGGCCTTGAAAGACAAGTTGGTGGGCAAGGACCAATTCGCCGAAGTTGAAGACGTGTTGACGGGTCCAGGCCTTTTGGCGCTCTACAAGGTTGTGGCGGAAACGCCGCATCACACAACACCTGAGCAGGTTTTAAAAGCTGCATTGGCGGGAGGCGACAACGACGCCGACAAAGCACTTGTTCATTTCATGACATTTCTGATGCGGCTTGCAGGGGATGTGGGCATGGGCGTTCAGGCCCGTGGCGGGGTTTATCTGGCGGGCGGCATAGCGCCATCGATTGTCAAACGATTGCAAGAACCAAAATATCGCGCCATCTTTGAAGACAAGGGCCGCATTGCGGGCCTGATGAAGAACATTCCGCTCTTCGTCATCACCGATGCTTTCCCAGCCTTCAAAGGCTGTGCCGCCGCCCTCAACGCATGAAGCAAAATCACGCTCTCATTATCATCGATGTGCAGATTGATTTCTGCCCCGCCGGGAAACTGGCAGTGAACGGTGGCGATGATATCGTGCCGTTGGTCAATAAAATTGCTGGGGAATTCAACCACGTCATCCTGACGCAAGACTGGCACCCCGAGGGCCATTCCTCTTTCGCTTCACAGCACAAGGGCGCAGAACCCTTCACGCAAATCCAGATGCCCTATGGCCCGCAAACCCTGTGGCCGGACCATTGCATCATCGGCACTCCCGGCGCGGAATTTCACACAGACCTCGACGTGCCCAACGCCGAACTCATCATCCGCAAAGGTTTCCGCAAGACCATTGATTCATATTCAGCATTTTTCGAGAACGACCACAAAACTCCAACAGGTCTCGGTGGCTACCTTCGAGAGCGCGGCTTTGTGCAAGTCACATGCGTCGGCCTCGCCTTCGATTATTGCGTCCGCTATTCGGCCGAAGATGCCAAGGCGCTTGGTTTCGATGTGACTGTTGTAAAAGCCGCCACACGCGCCATTGATCTGGGCGGCACTGCTGACGCCACGCGCAAGAGCTTTGCCGAACGCGGCATCGCGCTGGTTTAACTGCCGTGCAGAAAGTTGATGCTGTGCATGCAAACATGGGCGGCGTCGATGCGCATAAAGCCGTGTTAAGCCTGCACCTGTGTCCAATACCGTCAAAGCAATTGTCCTCACCATGGCTTCCATGGCCATGTTTGCTGTGCTCGATGCATCTGGTAAATTCATAACGCAAAGCCTGCCGCTGCCTGTTGCCGTATTCTTCCGCTATTTCATTGCCCTTCTTTTGGCCGGACTGCTCCTGACACAAACAGGTGGCGTCGCAACGCTCAAAACGCGGCATCCTGTTTTGCAGGTCGTGCGCGCTGGCTTCTTGTTGGCTTCGACGTTTTGCAATTTCTTCGCCATGCAATATCTGCAACTGGCGCAGGTGGCCGCCATTTCCTTCACCATTCCACTGTGGGTATGCGCCCTGTCGGTTCCGCTGTTGGGCGAACATGTGGGACTGCGCCGGTGGCTTGCGGTGGTCGTCGGTTTTTGCGGCGTGTTGGTGATCATGCGCCCCGGCACAGATGATTTCCATTGGGCTATGCTGGTGTCGCTGTTCAATGCGCTTCTGGGTGCACTCTACAATATCACCACGCGCAAAGTCGGCGGGCTTGATGCGGCTGAAACGTCACTGTTCTATGTCTGCCTGTTTGGTGCCATTGGGGCGACCTTGCCCATGCTCAGCCATTGGCAAACACCAGTCGGGTGGCAATGGTTGCCACTGGTGCTTATGGGGCTGGCAGGGGCCATTGGCCACTTCATGTTGATACAGGCACATCGATTGGCGGCAGCCTCGGCCATTGCGCCATTTATCTACACGCAGATTATCTGGATGATGATTGCCGGTATTCTGATTTTCGGACAATACCCGGACCAGTGGACGCTGATTGGAGCTGCCATCGTGGTAGGCAGCGGCATCTATGTCTTTAACCGCGAACGAAAACTGGGCGTGATCACAACCGCGACCACGCCCGGCGATTAGGCTGTCTGGTAAACCGTCTTCACAATCGTGTAGAATTCCGCTGCATACCGGCCCTGTTCGCGGGAGCCCATGCTCGAACCTTTGCGGCCACCAAACGGCACATGATAGTCAACTCCTGCCGTCGGCAAGTTCACCATCACCATACCCGCCTGCGCCTTCTTGCGGTAGTCGGACGCGTATTTGAGCGATGATGTGTAGATGCCTGACGACAAACCAAATGGCGTATCATTGGCCACGGCCAAAGCTTCGTCATAGCCCGACACCTTGATCACAGATGCAACCGGTCCAAACACTTCTTCGCGGTTGATGCGCATGTCATTCGTCGTGTTGGTGAACAGCGCAGGTGACAAATAGTGCCCTTTGGTATCGCGGTTCAAACGTTCCCCGCCCCATGCCAGTGTGGCACCTTCCTTGCGCGCGATCTCGATGTATTTCTCATCCTGCGCCAATTGCTTTTCGTCAACCACAGGGCCGATCTGCGTGCCATCCTTCAGCGCGTGATCAACTTTCAAAGCCTGCATGGCGGCAACTGCTTTCTCGACAAAAGCATCGTGCACTTTTTCATCAACGATCAACCGTGATGACGCTGTGCAACGCTGTCCCGTCTGGAAAAATGCGCCGTCGACAGCTCCCGCAACTGCCGCATCCAGATTGGCATCGGCCATCACCACCAGCGGATTCTTGCCACCCATTTCGAGCTGGAATTTGGCACCCCGCGCCGCACAGGCCATGGCAACTTTCGAGCCGGTTTCAACTGAACCCGTAAATGAAATCGCATTGACGTCCTTATGCGTCAGGAAGACCTGACCCACAACTGAACCACGCCCCATGACGAGATTCAAAACACCCTTGGGCAATCCTGCCCGCGACGCAATTTCAACCAGTGCCCAGGCGGATCCCGGCACCAGGTCCGCTGGCTTGAACACAACCGTGTTGCCATAGGCCAAGGCAGGTGCGATTTTCCATGCCGGAATCGCAATCGGAAAATTCCACGGGCAAATCAGGCCCACAACACCAACGGCCTCGCGCGTCATGGTCACATCCACGTTTGGCCGCACTGAAGCTACGTGCGTGCCTTCAACGCGCAAAGTTTCCTGCGCAAAGAATTTGAATATCTGTGCCGCGCGCATGGTTTCGGCAATGCCGTTGGCTTTCGGTTTGCCTTCTTCCCGTGCCAGCAATGTACCAATCTCGTCACGACGCGCCAATAGTTCCACGCCAATGGCTTCCAGCACGTCCGCCCGCTGTTGCGGCGTGGTGCCACTCCAACCGGGAAGTGCGGCTTTGGCAGCTGCAATCGCATCCTCTGCCTGCTTCGCGTCAGCTTGCGCATAAAGCCCCACAACGTCACTGACGTCAGACGGGTTGATATTCTCGGAGGCCGAAGCGCCTTCCAGCCATTCACCATTGATGTAGTTTTTATGCAGCATGACACCTGTCCTCAAAAAGTTGCCGGACCATAATCATCATACAATTGCGGTTCAAGCTGTATTGATCTGCAGCCTGCTATGCAAAGCGAAGCAGCGACGCCCCAGCGACGATCATCACTCCACCGACGATTCGTTGCCATCCGAGGGATTCTTTCAACATGCGTACCGATAGAAATAGTACAAACACAATCGAGGTCTCACGCAGCGCCGCAACGCTGGCAATGGGTGCCTTGGTCATGGCCCACACGGCAATGCCATAGGCTGTGCAGGACGCAGCTCCTCCTACAATTCCCATCTGCCAATTTTCGGCAAATCCCCTGAGCAGGCTCTTGCCGCGCATGGCGAGTGCCGCGACCAGAATGAACAGACCGTCAAACACAAAGAGTACACCAGCAAATCCCAAGGCATTTCCGGAATGCCGTGCGCCAATGCCATCCACCAAAGTGTAGGCTGCGATCCAGCATGCGGTGCCCAAGGCATAATAGAGCGCATGAGGGTCAGCGCCGGGTGATTTCTTGCCAAGTCCAGTCAGCATCAGGCCCGCCACGAGGATGACAACGGACGCTCCCATCCACAGTCCCACATGGTCTTGCGTGAAAAAATATGAACCCAGCAATGTCATCAACGGGGCCGCGCCCCGCGCGATCGGGTAGACCACGCTCAGGTCGGCATGGCGGTAAGCCCTGACCAGAAACAAATTATACCCAAGGTGCAAAACGCCAGAGGCAACTGCCCATGGCCAGACCTGATGACCGGGAAAGCCAAACACCAAAACCATGGCAAATCCCATTACAGCCATGAAAGTCTGCAAGACTGTCAGGGACACCAAACGGTCTGAATTGCTTTTAACAATGACATTCCAACCCGCATGCAAAAGTGCGGCGAACAGAACGATCATGAAAATGGAAAGCGTCAAGATGGACTTGTCTTAGACTTATCATTCAGTTTGGTGAAGGCACCACAAAAGAGAAAAGCAGAAGCCAAAAAAGAGCCTCACGGCTCTTTTTTATCCTATGCACAATGGTGGAACGTTATGTCGCCGGGCAAGCCGTAGAGAGCGCACTGGTCGTGTAACAGTCCAGCTTGAGTGATGATCGCGGACGCAGCGTGATATTTTGCTGGATTGTGAATGATGATGCTCCAAGGATGGAAGTGCCAAGGAGATTTGCGACCAAAGGCTTATAGGCCATGCAAGCCTGGCTCACGACCAGATCGTTGCCGGCAGTCATGAGCGGAGCCATCAGGGTTTTGTTGGGCGGGGTGCAAGCCGTGCCCTTGCCGTTGGTGATTGTCCATTTCTGATCAACGTTTGTGCCGTTTTTCCGGAAGCCAAAAACAGTCACGCGCACACCGCTATCTGATTTGGGGTTCATGATCAGCGTGGCAGCCTTGAAATAATCATTGATGTCGGTTTGCAGGACATTCGTACGGTTTTGTCCTGTCAAGTCTCCCACGGCGCTGGCAACCGAGGTTATCCTTCGGTTGTACGACACCATGTCCGTGACATCGACCAAGCCGAAAAACATGAGAAGCATGAAGGGCAATATCAATGCAATTTCAATGGCAGCAATGCCACTTTCAGCAGAGAGAAAATTGCGGAAGGATTTATTTTTCATGTTCATATTCCCAAATCTCAGGCGCCACACACATTTGCTGCAACAGGTGGAAAAGGCTCATTCCTGAAAACCGCGAAACCAGCCATGCGCCTTGTGTTGTTATTGTTCCAGTTTCCGAAATACTTCATGAAATAGGGAATAGTGAAATTCCAGTCATAACTGGCAATCAGGGTGACGGCTTGTTCACGGCTTCCACATTGGAAAGTTTTGGCATCAAATGTACCGTCGGCCTTGGCGCCGACTTTCATATATGAAGCATTTGGATCTGCCGCCAAAGTTGCAAAGTCTGGCCCGGCCTTCATGTAAACCGTGACTTTGCTTTCACATGCCATGATATTCTTGGCAATACGACACAGCGCAGTCTTGAACTGGGCAGACGTCAATTTCTGTTCCTGGGCTTGCCCTGTCCGGACAATGCGGGCAGCTTCCTGCACACTTGTCTGCAGCACGTATTCAGTAAACATCATCATGCCCGTCTCAACCACAACGCCAAGCATAAGCAGGAAGAGTGGAACGACCATGGCAAATTCCACGGCTGTGGCACCGGAGGAATTTTTACCAAAGCGGGCTGCCAATGCACGCCGCGTAAGATACCGCCCAAAACTCAACATTGTTTGCACTCCGGTTGCCGTAACACCCAGCGCTATTGCGCGCCGACTGTGAATTCGAGACCGATGATTAGCAGCCTAAAATTGCTAAACTTTTACCAGACTCTCTAAATTTTGTTTCGGCTCGTTAATCCAAAATTCACCATGTCGGTGCGGCCCCCACAAAAAACCACCCCACGCAACAGCCGCAGGGTGGCGCAACTTGGTACTCGAGTCGCAAATTATTGCGGTGCTTCAGGCGCCTTGGCTTCAGCAGTGGTGCTGCCTGAGGCCAGATCGTTTTTTGACCGTGTCTGTTCATTGACGGTTCT
The DNA here is from genome assembly GCA_031376985.1 of Hyphomicrobiales bacterium. Classification (GTDB taxonomy): domain Bacteria; phylum Pseudomonadota; class Alphaproteobacteria; order Rhizobiales; family Aestuariivirgaceae; genus Aestuariivirga. The sequence continues at coordinate 6,510 of JANMEM010000151.1, read as the reverse complement.
GAAGAATTCGCCGTCATCACCGGTCTGTAGATTGCTCTGGCAGGACCCGGTGCAAGAATATGAAAAGCGCCGCGGACCGCGGTAGACTGTTACGAGAGACTCTTGTTCCAGCGTTCCAACCAGTTTGAAATTGGCGATTTGTTTGCCTTGAAGATCGAGGATCGTCAGGTTTGTTTGTCCAAAAGAACGACCATGGACAAAAAGCTGTTGGCCTTGGATGGACACGTCGGCGATTGATGGATTGCCGATGATAATGGCACCGGGCTGAGTTGGCAGTTGCATGATTTGCGATTCATCAACAGCAACCACAATGGTCTGGCTCTCTGCATGTGCCGCAACACTCAACACGGCAACGGCACCTAACAGAATGGAAACAAGCTTAGTCTTTGTCATGAAACTCACCAGCACGTTGGTTGACGGCGACGCGGTTTGCGGCGCTGCAAAAGAATTGAACTTAACATTGGCATGGGAATGGTGAATCTTCTGTTACCAGTGTCACTCAAGCTTTATCTCTTGAAATTCCGCAGGGTTAACCATCCCTTCAGGGCCTGTGTGACACAATGAGGATGAAACGCCTTCTCGCGGCCATTACGACAGGTACCTCTATGCTTCACACACTTTCCCTTTGTTTGCTGCCAAGTCTCATGATTGTTGCAGCACTCACCGACGTCACATCATTCAAAATTCCAAATTGGTTGACAGGCCTCACAGCAGCACTGTTCTTTCCGATGGCGCTATTGACAGGCATGCCTTTGGCAGAATTTGGCTGGCATCTTGTGGCAGGGGCAGTTCTGTTTGTTCTTGGCTATGTATTGTTTGCCCTGCGCCTGTTCGGCGGGGGTGACGCCAAATTGATGGCTGCTGCCGGTTTGTGGTTCGGTGTCAACCAGTCCATGGAGTTTCTGATCATGACGTCGCTGGCAGGCGGTCTTTTGGCAGGCGCAATTGCTGGTTGGTCAGCCTTTATGTTCTTCTGGGAGTTCCATGGCCCGCAAGTCGAAGGTGTGGTTACCGACAGCCTGAAAAAAATCCGGCCCAAACTACCCTACGGCTTTGCGCTTTGCGTGGGTGCCATTCTGGCATTTCCACAGTCGTGGTGGATGACTTCGGTTTGATGCCAGCGAGCATTAACCAAATATTCGCCATTCCGTCAGAAAGATGACCTGAAAGAGTTTGCGCCATCGGCGCTGTGAGGACACAAATGAGTAAGATGCGTATCGTAATGTTTGCTCTGGCTGCTGGTTCCGCCGTTATGGCTGGGGTCTTGGCCAAAGGCTTGGTCAGCAAAGGTCCGCAAGTTCAGGCCGAGGCTGTTGTGCAGGTCAAAACGATACCCGTGCTTGTTGCTGCCAAAGACATTGATGTCGGTGAGCGCTTGGCCGCAGGCACGATCATCTGGAAAGACTGGCCCGCGGACAATGTTCTCGATGCCATGATTACCAAAGACGAAAAGCCGGACGCTGACGTTGCCTTCGCCGAAACCCGCGCGCGCATTCCAATGTTCGAAGGTGAAGTGATCAACGAGAAGAAGATTGTTGATCCAAAGACCGGCGGTTTCATGAGCGCGGTTTTGCCAAAAGGCATGCGGGCGCTTTCGGTGGCGATCAGTGAACGCTCTTCGGCCGGCGGCTTCATTATGCCGAATGACCGCGTGGACGTTCTTTTGACGCGGAAAACCCAAGGTGCCAGTGGCAGCAACGTTGTGCGCACCGAGACTGTCATTTCAAATGTGCGCGTTCTCGCCATCAACCAGGTTTTCCGCCAGGCGAAAGAAGGCGAAGAAGTGGCTTTGAAAGATGGTTTGACCGCAACAGTCGAATTGACTCCGCCTCAAGCAGAAATCGTTGCGCGGGTTGAAAGCGAAGGCGAACTGTCTCTGGCATTGCGTTCGATCGCCGAAAGCGATGGCAAGGCCATGGAAGAAGGTCCGCAACTTTCGGATAAATATCGCAACCCCGATGGCAAGAAGTCGCGTTCAACCGACACATTGTTCATCCGTTATGGTCGCGAAACCTATGCCACAAGCAATTGACAGAGCAGCACCCATGTTAACGACACACCCCATTCGCAAGGTTCGCAAAATGAAAAAGGGCCTTCTCGCCGCCAGCATGCTGGGGATTTCAGTTGCCTTGTCGGCTTTGTTGCCGCTGGCACCACCAGCTTTTGCAGCTGACCAGGATGCCGCCGCAACACAGAACTACGATCAAGGCCGATTTGTGCGCATCGGCTTGAACAAAAGCGTGGTTATCCATCTGCCTGCTGATGCCAAGGAAGTTATCGTTGGTAATCCTGACATTGTGGATGCCGTGGTTCGCTCCAGGAATACAGCCTATCTCTTTGCCAAAACCACAGGCCAGACAAATATCTTCTTCTTTGATGCAGCTGGCCAGCAAATCCTGGCGCTCGACCTCGAAGTTGCGATGGACACAACAGCGGTACGCAAGTTGATCAATCGCGCACTCCCCGGCAATCAAATCACGGTTGATACGGTCAACAGCAAAATCATCTTGGGCGGCATTGCCCACAACAGTCTTGAAGCAAAAACTGCCGTAGACTTGGCAGGACAGTTTCAGGGTGAAGGTGGGACAGTTGTAAACACCATGACCGTCGCTGGTGAAGACCAGGTGATGCTCAAGGTCAAGGTGGTGGAAATCCAGCGCGACGTTCTGAAACAATTTGGTGTTGATCTTTCGGCCTTGCTGGATGCGGGAAAATTCGCATTTGGCCTGTCGAATATCAATCCTTTCGCCAACAGTCTGATTTCACCAACGGGTGGTTACAAAGGTGTGTTCCAATCGGGTGGTACGCAGGTTCAGGCCCTTGTTCGCGCCATGGAAGGCGACGGTCTGATTCGCACCCTCGCAGAGCCCAACCTGACGGCCATGAGTGGACAACAAGCCAAATTTCACGCAGGTGGCGAATTTCCCTATGAGCTTTGTAAACGTGAAACCGGTGGTTTGACGTGTACGGTATCCTTCAAAGAATACGGTGTGCAATTGGAATTCACGCCTACTGTTTTGTCGGAGGATCGCATCAATCTCAAGATCAAGACTGACGTCAGCGAGTTGGCGTCGGTGTCGTCAAGCGGCATTCCATCGATCAACAGGCGCGCATCAGAAACGGTTTTGGAACTGCCCAGTGGCGGTTCGATGATGATTGCCGGTCTGATCCGTGAATCCACCCGCCAGAACATCAACGGAACGCCGGGTCTGAAAAAATTGCCCATACTTGGCACATTGTTCCGCAGCCGCGACTTTGTCTCGAACGAAACTGAATTGGTGGTCATGGTGACCCCGGTTCTGGTGCGACCAACAACTCAAGCCAAACTGACGTCTCCGGACAAGGGTTTCAACCCGCCAACCGACCGTCAAGGCATCTTCTTTGGCCGGTTGAACAAGGTCTATGGCAGCGGTGACACACCTCAGGGCACCTACAACGGCAACGTCGGTTTCATCGTCGAGTAAGCGGGAAAGTAAGTATCATGTTCAAGAGTTTTTCTCCTAAAATCTCCCGGAATTGGGCCTCGGCGCTCTTCGTTTTGGTGCTGCCGCTGGCGGGTTGCGCGACTGATGATTGGGCCAAAGAAGACAATGCTTTCAAACCCTATGGCGGTTCGAAGGCACACCCCATTGCTGTTGTCGGCAACAAGGCATCCGTGCAAGGCTGCGGCGAGTGGTCCCGGGACGGGGCAGATGTTGGCGACAATGAATTGTTGCCGAACCACGGCTGCGCTGTTCAGGCCAACATTGCCGCCATGACGGCCTATCCCCAAGACCTGGTGAAACTGCGCCGCATGTCGCGCGCTCCCGCAGAGTCAAGGGTTGCTGCAGTAAAAGCCCTTTCGGGTGCCGCCGCGGCGTCATCGTCTGCGGCACCCGCAGCTGCCAGCGCATCACCTGCGCCGTAATGATTTGAGAAGAAAAAACCAGGACCACAACCATGCAAAATACGGCCATTGAAGCAAGTGTGAACGCGGGCAGCGAGCAGTTTCCTGTCGTCTTGGTACCGCGGATTGAACTGCATGTCTTTTGCGACAACCAGCAAACCGGACAGATTTTACAGGTGGCAACCACGGACCGCCGCATGGCGCGGGCCCATGTGACCATGCAGCTTGGCGGCATTGCAGCTGCTTGCCAAGTCTACCAGACGCAGCCTACGCCCAATGTGCTGGTGGTTGAAACTCATTCAGGCCGGGATCAACTTATGGCCGAACTCGCGCAATTGTCTGAAGTCTGCCAGGCCAACACCAAGGTGGTGGTTTTGGGACACGTCAACGACGTGTTGCTCTATCGTGAATTGATCAAGGCGGGCATCAGCGAATATGTTGTTGCCCCAATTTCCGCCGTCAGTTTCATCGATTTGATTGCGGGCCTGTTTGTTGACCCGAAAGCTAGTCCGCTTGGTCGTATTGTTGCTTTTGTCGGAGCCAAGGGTGGTGTTGGCAGTTCAACGATTGCCCATAATATTGCCTGGGCAACATCGCAAAAGCAGGGTGTCGATACGATTATCACTGACCTTGACCTTGCCTTTGGCACGGCTTCGCTGAACTTCAACCAGGATGGTTCCGGCGGAATGCTGGAAGCCTTGAACCAGCCTGACCGTCTCGATTCCACACTCGTCGAACGCATGATGACGAAGCTTGGCAACAAGCTGAGCCTGCTCAATGGTCCAGGCACCGTGGACAGGGATTTCAACATCGAAGGACATGCCGTTGAAGCCATTCTCAGTGTTGTGCGGGCTTCGGCACCACTGGTCATGGTCGATGTCCCGAATATGTGGGCCCCATGGATCAAAAGCACGCTTCTCAACGCCGATGAAATAGTCATTACGGCGACACCGGAATTGCCAAGCCTCCGTAACGCCAAAAACCTCATGGACTTGTTGCGTTCGTCGCGACCGAATGACCGCGTACCCCATCTGGTGATCAATCAGGTTGGTGTGCCCAAGCGTCCCGAAATTGCTCCTGCTGATTTTGCCAAAGCCTTGGGGGTTACACCTCTTGCCGTTATCCCCCACGATCCTGCCTCTTTCGGCTTGGCGCAGGGCAACGGCCAAATGTTGTTTGAAGTCGCTCCGAAATCGAAAGCTGCCGAAATTCTCGGCAGCCTTGCTCCGATTATCGCCGGCCACCAGATGGCCATGCCCGAAAAGCAGAAGAGCGGCGGATTCCTGTCGAAATTGTCGCGTATCGGCAAAAAGTCATAATACCGGAAGGACTGTCGGATGTTCGGCAAGAGATCAGAAAACAGCGCACAGCAGGCCCTGCCCGTTCCAGCCCCTGGAACTTCGGCAGCACCTGCTGCAGCCAAGGCCACCTCGATTCCTGATATCGGGGTGCAGCAAGTCCGCACGGCTCCGCCACCTCCCAAGGCACCTGCACCACAGGAACATGCCAGGCGCTCCGAAACATATTATGATATCAAAAGCACCATCTTCAATGCGTTGATTGATGCCATTGATCTGACGCAGCTGGCGCAGCTTGACAGGGAAGCCGCCCGCGATGAAATCCGTGACATCGTCAACGAGATTATCGCTCTCAAAGATGTTGTCATGTCGATTGCGGAGCAGGAAGAACTGCTTGAAGACATTTGCAACGACGTGTTGGGTTATGGTCCATTGGAGCCTTTGCTGGCGCGCGACGATATTGCCGATATCATGGTCAACGGCGCCTCGACCGTTTACATCGAAGTCAACGGCAAGATGCAGAAGACCGGCGTGCGCTTCCGCGACAACAATCAGCTCTTGAACATCTGCCAGCGTATTGTGAGCCAGGTTGGCCGTCGTGTCGATGAAGCCTCACCGATTTGCGACGCCCGTCTTGCCGATGGTTCACGCGTGAACTGCATTGTACCACCTTTGTCGATTGACGGTCCATGCCTTACAATCCGCAAATTCAAGAAGGACCGTTTGAAGCTGCCTGATCTTGTGCGCTTCAATTCCATCACACCTGAGGGTGCGACAATTCTTGAAATCATTGGTCGCGTTCGCTGCAACGTCCTGATTTCTGGTGGTACAGGCTCGGGCAAAACCACATTGCTCAACGGTCTCACAGGCTACATTGACCACGACGAACGGATCATCACCTGCGAAGACGCGGCTGAACTTCAACTGCAACAGCCTCACACTGTGCGTCTGGAAACCCGCCCGCCGAACCTTGAAGGCGAGGGCGCCATCAACATGCGCGATCTCGTCAAGAACTGCCTGCGTATGCGCCCTGAACGCATCATCGTCGGCGAAGTCCGCGGACCTGAAGCTTTTGATTTGCTGCAAGCCATGAATACGGGTCACGACGGCTCGATGGGAACGTTGCACGCCAACTCACCTCGTGAAGCCATTTCGCGTCTCGAATCGATGATCACGATGGGTGGCTTTTCGCTGCCATCCAAGACCATCAAGGAAATGATCTGTGGTTCCATTGACGTCATTGTGCAGGCATCTCGTCTGCGCGACGGCACGCGAAAAATTACGCATATTACCGAAGTCGTTGGCATGGAAGGTGATGTGATCATC
>JANMEM010000012.1:0-2422 GCA_031376985.1 Hyphomicrobiales bacterium | reverse complement strand
TGGGCGTTGAGATAAGCGCGGCGTTTCATGCTGTCACCCCACGGTTTCGCGCCAGCGCATCCAGCACGGCCATGCGCACGGCGACCCCCATTTCCACCTGTTCGCGGATCACCGATTGTGCACCGTCAGCCACACTCGAGTCGATTTCCACGCCGCGATTCATCGGGCCGGGGTGCATGACCAACGCATGGGGCTGGGCTTCGCGTAGCTTCGATTCCGTCAGGCCATAGAACTGATAATATTCGCGAAGCGACGGCACGAAGGCGCCGCTCATGCGTTCCTGTTGCAGGCGGAGCATCATCACCACATCAGCACCACGAATGCCTTCAGCCATGTTGCGATAGACATCGACACCGAAACTGGCGATGCCGCTTGGCAGTAGTGTAGAGGGAGCAACCACCCGCACCGTGGCCCCCATGGCATTGAGCAGATGAATGTTCGAGCGTGCCACACGCGAATGCAGCACGTCACCGCAAATGGCCACGGTCAAACTCTGCAAGCGCCCGAAATGGCGGCGGATCGTCAATGCATCGAGAAGCGCCTGCGTCGGGTGTTCATGCTGGCCGTCGCCCGCATTGATGACAGCACAACTCACCTGTTGCGACAGCAATTCCACTGCCCCTGACGACTGATGCCGCACCACCAGAAAATCCGGGTGCATGGCGTTGATGGTGATCGCCGTGTCGATCAGCGTTTCGCCCTTGGCCACCGACGAGTTGGCAATCGCCATGTTCATCACGTCAGCGCCCAGACGCTTGCCCGCAATTTCGAAACTGGCTTGCGTTCGCGTCGAGTTTTCGAAGAACAGGTTGACCTGGGTCATGCCTTCTAAAATCTTGTTGCCAGCACTCAAACCCTTGGCGCCGTCAGCATAACTTTGCGCCAAATCCAACAGAGCCGTGATTTCGATGTGGTGAAGGTCTGTGATGGCCAGCAGATGCTGAGCCTTGAACAGGGCGGGCCGTGAAGCGGGTGATGTCATTAAAAGCGCTGCATATGGCGCTTAGGCACAGGCGTCAAGAAACGATTGCAGGATATAGGCCGCCGCCAGCTTGTCCACATTCTCGGCCCGCTTGGCACGGGACAGATCGGCCTGCAACATGACGCGATTGACGGCTACTGTGGACAGGCGCTCGTCCCAGAAGGCGACGGGTATGGTGGTGAGTTTCGACAGGTTGCGCACAAAAGCCCGCGTCGCTTGCGCACGGGGGCCTTCAGTTCCGTCCATGTTCAGGGGCAGGCCGATGACGAAGAGACCGATATTTTCGTGCGTCGCAAATTCCAGAAGCAGTTTGGCATCGGCCATGAACTTCGTGCGCGCAATGGTTTCGCGCGGCGTTGCAATCTGGCCTTCAACATCAGCCGTGGCCAGACCAATGGTCTTGGTGCCAAGGTCGAGGCCGAGAATGCGGCGGCCTGGTGGCAGTGCGCCAAGAGCGGCTTGGCCCGCGTCGTTCAAAGTGGTCATTGTGGGGGGATAGCCCTTGGGGCATCAAGGTGAAAGCAAAAAGGAATAAACATGACCAAAGCCGTCGGACCCCTCGTCGACCCGCTGCCATCAGTGACCAAACCCGATCTCCGCCCGCTGCATGGTCGCTGGATCAGGCTGGATGCCTTGAGCGTAGCCCATTACGGCGTGTCGCTTTACAGGAATGTGGCAGGTGAAGACATCTGGACGTGGATGCCTTACGGACCATTCGCCGATGAAGCCGCGTTTTTGGGCTGGCTGAAAGACCGCGAAGCCGCCCGCGACCCATGGTTCTACACTTTCATCAAACGCGACAGCGGCGAAGCCTTGGGCATGGGGGCCTTCATGCGCTTTGACGCTCCAAACGGCGTCATCGAAATCGGCAATATCTGGATGAGCACGCAGCTACAGCGCACCCGCGAATCCACCGAAGCCATCTACCTGCTCATGCGCCACGCTTTCGACGATCTGGGTGTCAGAAGGCTGGAATGGAAATGCGACGCCCTGAACGCACCATCAAGAGCCGCCGCCCTGCGCTTCGGCTTCAGCTTTGAAGGCATCTTCCGGCAACACATGATCATCAAAGGCCGAAACCGCGACACGGCTTGGTTTGCGATGATCGACAGCGATTGGCCGAAAGTGCGGGCGGGCTTTGAGGCGTGGTTGAATGAGGGGAATTTTGATGCAGCTGGGGTGCAGAAGCAGCCGTTGCGCTTGAAGTAAGGCCAAAAACAAAACCACCCTCCAATCGTCATCCCGGCGAAGGCCGGGATCCCGCTTTCGTTCAGCGCCTGACAAGATGTAGTCAAATATGACAACATCTTGTCAATGATCTTGATACATCAAATTTCGTGGCTGAAACCTGCGCTGAAAGACTTTCAGGACTTCCCGGTGGCCGTTCAGCAGGATGCTGCACAGGCTTTGTCGATTGCCGCGAGGGGCGGAAAAGCTGAC
>JANMEM010000008.1:0-2573 GCA_031376985.1 Hyphomicrobiales bacterium | reverse complement strand
TATTTTGCACCCAGCGTCACGTTGTTGCTGGCCTGATAGCTGACGTCGCCCGAGAGGATGTGGGAGCGTTGGGCCGGGCTCGAGATGGTACCGTCAACTGCGACCTGATCGGCACCCGGTTCGTCGAGCAGATAGGTATATTTGAACAGGGCATTCCACTTGTCGCTGGTGGTGCCACGGTAGGCAGCGCCGATTGAACCTTCAGCATAATTGCCGGCGCGGGTGTTGTCCGTGGCATCAGTAAACACACCATCGAAGGTGGCAATGGCGCGCCACTCGTCGTCCATGTTCATGCCGAGGCTGGCCTGCAACAGATATGATTGCATGTCCTTCTTGTCGTTTTCGCTGTCATCGGCGCGGGCTTCGGCCTTCAGTTTTCCGTCTATGCCTTCGTCTTTATAGGCAATGGCCATGGAGATGGCGCGGCGATCAATGTCTTCGGTGGAATAGCTGTCATAGACGGTGCCGAATTCTCCCGAAGCGTTGACTGTCCATACGGCGTCCGGCGTATAGGTGACGCCATAGGCTTGGGTAATGGAGGAGCGTTTGCCGAAGAGGTCCACATTGTCTTCGCTATAGGCTGACCATTGCTCGTTAAAGCGGTGCTTGGCACCGGCCACGATGGTGCCGACATCGGAGCCCACAAGTGCGAAAGGCCAACTGTCGGCAGTGTCGCGATCGGCGTTGAGTTCGTAGCCAAGGTAATAGCGGTCATCGGCTGTGGGTTCGTAGCTGAGCAAGGCTTTTGCACCAAAACCGGTGTTGCCTTCGGAGACTTCAGCCGATGCTGATACCTTTTCTGTGATTTGCGTTGTGCCGCCCACACCGATGCGATTGTCACGGTCCATGGTGCCCGTGCGTTTGAATGTGCCTTGACCATAGACGTAAGCCTCGTTGTCATCATCCCAGGCATAGATCAGTTTGACGCCCGCATCGGCGCGTTTGCCGTGTTCGCCTGTGGTGGCTGTGTCTGCGAGTTTTTTGGTGGTATATTTGGCGAAGGGTTCAACGGTGAGGTTTTCAGTCAAGCGCCCCTGAATTTTTCCCTGTACCTGCATGTCGCGCTGGCCAGTGCCTACACGTTCTTCGGAATAGACGGCGGCGGCTTTTACCTTGTCGGTGACTTCCACATTGCCTTCAATGCCCCAGATGGTGCGCTTGTCTTTCACGTCAATGGTAGGGGTAGAATAGCCTTTTTGATAATCCTCAATGCGGGCAATGACCTCGCCCTGCACTTTGCCATCGGTCTGTTCGCCGATGTCAACGCGGGCTTCGGCGCGATAGGCATTGGCGGCTTTATCGGAGCCGACTGTGCCGTTGCTTTGAATGGTCAAGCCGCCGTCAGCCGAATAGTTTGAGCCAAAGCCCGGGCCCTTGCTGCGGGCCACTTCGGCTTCAATATAAGTGCCGTCAGACTGTTGAATGCGGATATCAGCACCCGCCATGACCTGATTGGCGGTTCCGGTTTTTTCCTTTTGAGCGGTGACGCCGACGCGCACATGATCGCCTAGCCATTGTTGCGCACGGCCGCCTGCCACATAGCCATCCACATCGCGCGCTGCGGGCGTATATTCGTAGGTGGCGACGAGATAGTTTTCGGTGCCGATGCTGGACGAGGATGACAGCGGCTTCTTCAGGATGGTGACGCCTTGCACATAGTCAAAGTCATAGTCATCAGCATATTTCAGGGTGCTGCGGCTGACGATCCAGCCCGTCAATGTATTTCGCACTTCCACAGTCACGGTTTCCGAACCGGGGGTGATGTCCTGATGTTTCAGGAAATAGGCTGAACCGCCAGTGCCGCGGAACTGGTCGCGCTGTGGCACGGTGCCCGGCAAGGCAGCATAGGCGTCAAGGGCAGTTGCAGCACCACCGTCCGGTGCCGGGGTATTGGAACGGTAGACGCCTTGTGCGCCATAAAGTGCACGGTCAGAGCGCAGCAGTTCCGTGCCGGTGATGATGGATTTGAAATTGCCCCACAGGATATGGGACGGGCCCTTTTGCAGCTTGATGTAGAACTTGCCCTTGGTGGGTGCGTCTTCAACGGCTGTCGAGTCGTCACCGTAGACAGGGTAGTAATCATCAGGGTCGATGCGCTTCAGAAATTGTTGCGGGTCTTTTTCGTCGAGACCCTTGAACATGCTTTTCAGGCGTTGCTCGCCAGTGTCGGCGGCGGCGGTGAGAATGTAGCGACCCTTGATTTTGCCCTTCACATAGAAGGCGGCATGACCGCGGGTGTAAAGGTTGTCGTCAAACTCGCCGGGGCGAATGTCTTCGACGTGATTTTTGAGATTGTAGCCAACAGTGAAATCGGCAAGGCCGACGTAGAACCATTCGGTTTCCGGAATTTCCACGTCACGGCTGAAATCGAGACCTTCGCCATCCTTGCTGACGGCAACGGCAACGCGGTGGCTGCCTGTGGGGAAAATGCGCTGGACCACAAAGCTGCCTTCGGGATCAACTGGCACGGGTTCACCTGCCACTGTGACTTTGTAATCGGCTGGCACGTTGCGGCCATAAACTGTGACGGCACCACCTGCCACGTCGATGTTGCGGACGGCTGTGCGGTCTTC
>JANMEM010000104.1:0-9810 GCA_031376985.1 Hyphomicrobiales bacterium | reverse complement strand
GAGAAAGCCCGCGAAGGTGGTGGCCCATCGCTCATTGAATGCCTGACCTATCGTCACTCCGGCCATTCTCGCGCCGATCCTGGCAAGTATCGCCCACCCGGCGAACTTGAGGAATGGAAAAAACGTGATCCCTTGATCATCTACAAACAACGTCTGGCTGAGTTTGGGATTTCTGAATCAGATGCCTTGGCAATCGAAACCGAGAGCATGCGCAAAGTGGAAGTGGCAACGGAGCTTTGCAAGGCATCGCCTTCGTGTCCTGTGGATTTATTGACGGCTGATGTCTATGCCGATGGAGGCTGGGCATGGCGGAACTGAGTTATCGTGATGCCGTGATCCGCGGCATTTCACAGGAAATGCGAAGGGACAACAATGTGGTGTTCCTCGGTGAAGACGTGGCCAAAGCGGGCGGCGTGTTCAAAGCAACGGTTGGGCTCTACGAGGAGTTCGGCCCCTTGCGTGTGCGCGATACGCCAATCTCTGAGCAAGCAATTCTAGGCGCTGCCATGGGCGCTGCGATGACGGGGCTTCGCCCCATCGCTGAAATCATGTTCTCGGATTTCATTGCGGTCTGCTTCGACTACATTGCCAATGAAATGCCGAAGATCGCTTACATGACGAATGGGCAGGTCAAATGCCCGCTGGTGATCCGCACCGGCAATGGTGCGGGCGTGCGCTTTGGGGCGCAGCATTCACAGTCGGTTGAAAACTGGACGATGATGATTCCGGGTTTGAAAGTTGTGGCCCCGTCGTCCCCCGTTGATGTGATTGGTTTGATGGCTGCGGCTATTCGCGACAATAATCCGGTGATTTTCCACGAGCACAAAGCCCTCTACGCCACCAAGGGCGAAGTGCCTGATGGAGAGATTATCGACGCGCTGGGCACAGCCAAGATTTTGCGCCCCGGCAAGGACTGCACAATTTTGGCGCTGGCCATGATGGTGCATCGCGCCATGGACGCCGCAGAAATTCTGGCGCGGGACCATGGCATTGATGCCGAAGTCATCGACGTGCGTTCATTGGTTCCCCTCGACACCCAAACCATGTTGGCCTCAGTTGCCAAGACAGGCCGACTCTTCACTGTCGAAGAAAACCCCCGCGTCTTGGGTTGGGGTGCCGAAATCGCATCCATCGTTGCCGATGAAGGTTTCTGGGATTTGAATGGTCCCATCGTGCGCGTTACGACACCGCATATTCCCTTACCCGCTGCTGATCATCTTGAAGATTTGGCGTTGCCCAATGCAGCGCGCATCGTCGACAAGATTGTTCGCGTGATGAACGGCTGATCCATGGCACAAACCATCATCATGCCACAACTGGGCGAAACCGTTGCCGAGGGCAAAATCCTCGAGTGGTTCAAGACTGTTGGCGATGACGTGAAAATCGGCGACCGCTTGTTTGAAGTGGAAACAGACAAGGTCACGGTCGAAGTTGAAGCGACGGTTGCGGGCAAGCTGACAGAAATACGAACAGCGGGGGGGGCAACGGCGAAAGTGGGGGCCACGGTTGCTGTGATTGGTGGTGAAGCTGTTGCACCAAAGCCAGCAGCTGTTGCTGCAACGCCTGCACCCATTGCGCCAAAAGGTTTTTCGGCGTTTGAGGAGGTGCGAACACCAACGGATCAATTCGGAAACGCCAAAGGCCCTGATGGCATTCGCATTACGCCACTTGCGCGACGATTGATTGCGCAACGTGGTGTTGACGTGCATGAACTGTCGCGCGATGTGGTGGCAAAGGGTTTGAGCAAGATTGAAGAGAAAGATGTGTTGGCCTTCACGCCCACTCCATCTGCATCATCTACACCTGCGCCAACAGAAGTTCAGTCCTTCAGCGGCGATGTCATCAAACTGAACACCATTCGCCAACGCACCGGCGAAAAACTGGCTGAGAACTGGCGCACCATTCCGCATGTGTTTCAGGCCATTGATGTGGATTTTACTGAAATCGAAATGGTGCGGGCGCGACACAAGGAACGCTTCAAGGCGGAAATCGGGACGTCGCTTACCTATCTGCCCTTTATCGCCCGCGCTGTGTGTATTGCGCTGCAAGCCTTTCCGCTGGTCAATGCGCGTTTTGGTGGCAATGCGCTGACACTCTCGAAGGACGTTAATCTCGGAATTGCTGTCGACCTCGATCACAATGGGTTGGTTGTTCCTGTCGTGCACTCGGTGCAGGATTTTACGTTGCAGGGTTTGGCGAAAGCCATTGGTCGGCAAATTGAGAAGGCAAAGTCCGGCAAGATGACGGCGGCTGATATGAGTGGTGGGACTTATTCGATCACCAACAACGGCGCATTCGGTACCAGCTTCACCACGCCGATCATCAACGCGCCGCAAGTGGCCATTCTCTCAACCGATGCCATTCGTAAAAAACCTGCTGTCATCACAACAAAGCTGGGCGATGCCATTGTTCCCCGCCTGATTGGCACTGTTGGACAAAGTTTCGATCATCGTGCATTTGATGGCGCTTACGCTGCTTCATTCCTGTCCAAACTCAAAGAGACTCTCGAAACCAAAAAATGGGCCGGAGAGCTGGGAGAAACGCCATGAAATATAACAGTCCTTACGCAACCGCCTCTTGGGGCCAGATGGGCAAGGATTGGGAAGAAGGCATCGACTACAGCCGCATGTCGAAGGAGCGTTTGGCCAAGGCGCAAACTGCCGTTCGCAATGCGGGCCTTGGTGCGGTGCTGTGTTTTAATTTCGATAACATCCGCTATGTGACAGCAACCCATATTGGCGAATGGGCCCGTGACAAGTTCTTCCGCTATTGCCTCTGCCCCGCTGAAGGTTCACCCTTTCTGTGGGATCCGGCCCCTCCGGCCAAACGCATCTCATCGCCCTGGATCAGGGACAATGTCGCAGCCCCCATCACCACCATGCAAGGTGCGATTCCACCAAGCCTTGGTGTGAGTCAGGACTTTGCCAAGCAGATTAAGAAAGCCCTCGTACATTACGGCATCGCCAATATGCCCCTAGGCATCGACATCATGGAACTTGGCATGCTGCGCGCGTTGGAGGCGGAAGGCATTGAAGTGGTCGACGGTCAGCAAGCGATGCTCGATGCGCGCGAAGTTAAAACCGGTGATGAAATTGAGTTGTTGAAAATGGCCGCCGGCATGGTCGATGCGACCTATGTTGACATTGCCCGCGCCATTCGCCCCGGCACCAAGGAAAATGAATTGGTGGCGATTGCCAATGATCGTTTGTTCCGCATGGGATCTGAACGCGTTGAATGTGTGAACTCTGTATCAGGCCGCCGTGGCCGCCCACATTCGCATACGTTCTCGGATCGCATGATCCAGCCTGGTGACATGATTTTCTTGGACATCATGCACAGCTTCAACGGCTATCGCACTTGTTACTACCGCACTTTCATTTGTGGCCAGCCGAACAATCATCAGATTGAAGCTTATGAAACCGCCTCAAAATGGCTGAGTTCTTCGATGGACATGATCAAGCCTGGGGTGACGCCAGATGAAGTCGCTGCCGTCTGGCCCGATGCCCATGAGTTTGGGTACAAGAACGAAGAAGAAGCCTTCCTGCTGCAATATGGCCATGGCGTTGGCATGTCATTGTGGGAGCGCCCGATCTTCTCCAAGCGCTTCAAAGGCCAGGACAAGCCATTGAAAGAAGGCATGGTGTTTGCGCTTGAGACCTGGAAGGGTTCCAACGATGGCTCAGGTGCTGCGCGCATCGAAGAAGAAGTTGTTGTGACAAAGAATGGCTGCGAGATCATTACTAACTACCCGTCAGATCATCTGATCTCCTGTGGCCTGCCGGGTTGCGAGGTGGTGGGGTAAGCACACCCATGTCGCTCAATTACGCAGCCCGCATTCCCGTCACAATCGTCACAGGCTTTTTGGGCAGTGGCAAAACCACGTTGATCAATGCCGGACTGAAATCGCCTGATCTCGCCAAGACTGTCGTGGTGGTGAATGAATTTGGTGAGGTTGGGCTGGACCATCAACTCTACACCAGCAGCAATGACGCGGTTGTGGTTCTTGAAAATGGCTGCCTGTGTTGCACCGTGAAGAGTGATCTGATCGCGACCATGAACAGCCTCTATCATGACCGCGCAAGGGGCGATCTTCCCGACTTCAACAATGTGGTGATTGAGACGACGGGACTCGCGGAACCAGGCCCGATCCTGCAAGCCTTCCTCTCTGAACCCACGTTGGACGGACTCTACCGTGTTGTGAATGTGGTGACCGTGGTTGATTCTGTGAATTGGGATGCAACAGTTCAAAAGCATGATGAAGCGCTGAAGCAAGTGGCGCTGGCCGATGATCTGCTGATTTCAAAACTCGACTTGAAAGATAATGACACCTACGCCGAGCTCAGCGCCCAATTGCAAGCCATCAATCCTGCTGCGAGAATTGCGAAGGCGGATTTTAGTGTTGAAGCCGTGGCACCTTTGCTGATGCACAAGGGTTTTGATGCAGCAGATCGTATGGCAGATCCCACTGAGTGGTTATCGATTGCCACCTATGAAGCCTATGTTCAGAAAAGCGTCGAGACCGAAGGTGTGAAGGATCAAGACGTTCACTCGCATATCGCCGCCAAAGGCATTGAGAGCTTTATACTCACACGCGCCAACCCCATGACCCGCGCGGAGTTGCAGTTTCTGCTCGATGGCATCGGTCAAAATCTGGGCACCAGTCTACTGCGCGTCAAAGGCCTGATTAACATTCTCGAAGAACCGGGAAAGCCTGCCGTTGTGCAAGGCGTTCAGCATTTGTTACACAACGTGACGTGGCTGGAAAAATGGCCAACAGCCGACGAGCGCACGCGGATCGTATTCATCACGCAAGGCATGACCCGCAGCGACCTTAAAGACATGATTGAAGTTTTGGACCGTATGAGTGCACGCACTTTTGCGGCGCGTGAAAAAGCGCGGCTTGCTGCAGCACAGAAGGTGGCGTGATGGCACGTATCGCATGGATTGGCGCGGGCAAAATGGGACTACCGATTTGCAAACGCATGAAAGCTGCGGGACATGATGTGCGCGTATTGGCGCGCCGCCCCGAACAAGCAAAAGCGCTTGGTGAGTTAGGTTTTGCCGTGTCAGACACTATGCCCGATCTCATTGCTGACGCGGATATTGTGTTCACTGCCGTCTCCGATGATCAAGCGTTACATGATGTTGTCTTGAACAACGCTTTCAGAGCAGCACTTTCGCCATCGGCCACCTACATTGATATGAGCACCATATCACCTGCGATCTCAGCGAAGATTGCAGCGCATCTTGCTGGCAAAGCCTATCTCCGTTCACCTGTTTCAGGATCAACCGGCATGGCGGAAGCTGGAACGCTGACCGCTCTTGTGTCAGGCCCAAAACAAACATTCAATGACATGGCCGACATCTTCGCCGTCTTCACCAAGAAAGCCTTCCATCTCGGCGAAGGCGAGGAAGCACGCTTCTTGAAACTCGCCATCAACAGCATGGTCGCTGCAACATCCGCACTCTTGGGCGAAGCGCTCGCTTTTGGTTTGAAAGGCGGCATGACGCACACGGCCATGCTGGACGTCATCACGCAGAGTGCTGTGGCTTCCCCCCTTATCGGTTACAAGAAAGACATGATCATCAGTGGCGATTACAAGCCCGCCGCAACACTCAACATGTTGAAGAAAGACCTCGACCTTCTGCTTGCAACAGCGCAAGAACAGCATACACATTTACCGGTCAACACCATGATCAGAGACATCTATGCCGCGGCGTCTCACAATGGCTTGGGTGAAAAAGACTTTTTCGTTCTGGTGCAAGAAGCAGAAAAAGCCTCAAGCGCAAAATCCAAATAATGTCTCCTGATTTTGACGCGATCGTTGTTGGCGCAGGCGTTGTCGGCCTGGCCATCGCACGCAAATTAGCAATGTCTGGTCAACAGGTGTTGGTTCTTGAAGCAGCATCTCACGCTGGCACGGAAACATCCGCGCGCAATTCCGAAGTCATTCATGCGGGGATCCATTATACCAAGAACAGTTTGAAAGCGCGTCTCTCTGTGCAGGGGCGACAACACCTCTATGCCTTCTGCGAAGAGCATGGTGTGGCAACGCGACGTAACGGCAAGCTCATCGTTGCCACAACTGAAAATGAAATAGCCAAACTGAAGTCCATTCAAATACAGGCAATGGCAAATGGCGTAAATGACCTGGAATTGCTGACGGCCAAACAAGTTTCGACCCTTGAGCCCGAGATCAGATGTAGTGCGGCATTGCTTTCTCCATCGACAGGAATTTTAGATGTGCAGGGTTACGTGCTAGCGCTGCAAGCCAGCGCAGAACGATTTGGAACAACGTTCGCTTTTCAGACAACATTCATCTCCGCACAGAAAACAGACAGGCTGTTTGACGTCTCGACGCGTGATGTGGACGGCGAAACCAGTAGACTAACTTGTCGCACACTCATCAACTGTGCTGGCCATGGTGCGCATGCAGTCGCTGCGGCCATCACAGGATTTCCCGTCGATGTGCTTCCACCACGATTTCTTGCGAAAGGGAGTTACTGCAGCCTGTCAGGACAGGCACCGTTCAATCATTTGATCTATCCTGTGCCCGTTTCAGGTGCGCTTGGTATTCATGCAACGCTTGATATGGCAGGTGCTGTGCGTTTTGGCCCGGATATCCAGTGGGTGGATGTTTTAGATTATGCCATGCCTGCGGGACTTGCGGAAAAATTTACTCAAGCGGTCCAGACTTACTGGCCAGCTGTGACTTCGCGCAGTCTGACACCAAGTTACTGCGGCATCAGACCAAAAACGCACGGACCAGACGAAAGCTTTGCGGATTTTTCGGTCCAGTTCAAAGATAATCACGGTATTGCGGGACTGGTCAGTCTTTTCGGCATCGAGTCACCTGGCATCACTGCATCACTTGCCATCGCCAGCCATGTTGCGGATGGACTTAGTGGTATCGACGAGAAATAAACATTCTCAAGTACAGATCTATGCTTCGTTTAGATGCAGATCAATCTGATCATCAAAACGGCTCGAGTCAGGTTGGACGGCCGCACGTTAATCTCAATTGAATCAATGGGAGTCTTTATACGGTTGGACATACTAACCCGTTGAATTTTCAGGCGCATGTCAATCCTGTCGGGTGCGCCACTCCTTACAATCTTAAGTTAAAATAAGGCTATTGAACACCTCTTAGGTTGCGCCAATCATTCCGTTTAGCCAGTGACCACTTTTGGTTTAGGATGATTTTTTGTTCTGTATAGGTGGCATCTGGCTCCTGCGACCAAATAAAAGCCTGCCGTCTCAATGAGATGGCGGTATTTGCTTTTGTACCCCATGGCCTGAAAAATCGCTCTGAGTTCCACATAGGTAAAAACAGCTGGATATCCACAGCATCCTGCAAACACGCACCAAATTGAATTGTTGCCTGACCGATATGTACAGTGAAAAAAAAATCACGAATTCGCTTAGATTTCGACCTAGCCCGCGTCTCCAGTAACCGCTATTTCAACTCATCGATGTGATAGAAAACGTGCCTGCCATGTTTGCGAAAGCTTGGGGATGTGCCCATCCAGCGCCCATTGTCCGGCGCTCACTTATTGAGCCGCTGGATACCCCGGCCTACCTGACATTCAGAAATGGTTCTGGTTCAAGTCTCCCATGAGTTTTCTCCTTTGATCATGACAGAAAGATCACGCGGAGAGTTTGGCTCTTGGGATACGGAACGCTCCGCTCCATAACTTGGTTGATGAAGCGAACAGATTGCTGGATCTGTTGCAGAAGAATCGGATTACACTATGTGCTATTTAACGAAGTAGTTTGAATGGAGTGGCTGCAGGCGGGCAATTGCGTGGTCCACGGATTTCATGTGGATCATCATGGCAGCGGCTGCATCGCTTGCCTTGCCCCGGTCGAGCGCTTCCACAATGTTGTTATGCTCGGCAATGATTTCCAATGTGTGGGCAGGAACACGGTTGGCGATATGGCCGATGCGGTCCCAGATCGTCTTTACACTTTGCACTGTTGTCCACACCCCTTCTAAGCGGGCTGCACGTGCAATGATCTGGTGGAAAGACTCATTGTCGAGAAAAAAGCTCCAGCTGTCACCCTGCTCTGCGTGATGTGACTGGCGCTCGAGGTTCTGCCGGATTTCGGTTGTGTACTGTGGAGACCAATAGCGCACTGCCTCTTCGGCAAGTGCCACTTCCAACGCCGAGCGGGCAAATTGGGCTTCGCGCACCTGCTTCATTTTGATGGGGGCCACATAAGTGCCGCGCTGTGGGAAAATTTCGATAAGGCCATCTTCAGCAAGTCGCGTGACGGCCACACGGACGGGCGAGCGGGAAACACTGAACATGCCGCAGATGCGGTTTTCGCTGATGGCTTCATAGGGGGCCAGACGGCATGTGATGATTTCATTGCGCAGCAGGCGGTAAACCTGCTCAGCAGCGGGCAGACGGCGATCAAGTGCAAAGCTGCCAGGGCGGTCTAGCACTGGCGCAACTTCAGCTTCCTTATTGATCATGCTCATGAACGACTGCCCTCGGGTGCGCTGTCTGCTTCAATCCTTGTCATCCGTCAACTTGTATACTAGGATACCGAAGCCGGCGCAACGTCGCTGCCTTGAAACCATTCAACTGGGAGGACTCCATGAAGAAGACATACATCCGACTCGCTTTGTCAGCTGCCGCTTTGGCCGTGACTGCGGGGCTTGCACTTGCAGGGTCAGACACCAAAGTGGCACTCGTGCCGGGTGGTCCACACCCCTATTTCGCCGCCTGGGAACAGGCTGGTGCTGACGCCGTAAAGGACTTCGGCATTGGCGCTGCTGACTATCGCGTGCCTCAAAAATGGGAATTGTCACAGCAAAGCCAGTTGCTCGAGAGCCTGTTGACGCAGGGCTATAATTCCTTCCTGATTTTTCCAGGGGATGCCGTTGGCACCAGCCCTGTTGTACAAGAACTTGTCGACAATGGCGGTCAGGCGCTGGCGTTGGCAGGCTGCCTGAAAGACCCAACACCTGCCCTGTTCTGCATGGGCACTGACACTGGAAATTCAGCTTATCTCGGCACCAAAGAACTGATCAAGGCCATGGGTGGAAAGGGCAAGATTGCACACTTCACCGGTTTCCTTGTGGATCCCAACACGCAGCTTCGCATTGACGCCGTGCAGAAAGCCGCTGACGAAACCAATGGTGCCGTTACCGTCGTTCAGGTCATCGCCGATATCGACGCGCCACAGCCTGCCGAAGAAAAGATCAACGCATATCTCGCAGCCCATGCCGCTGGTGTTGATGGCATCGTGACCACGGCCTGGGTACCTGCAGTGACGGCTGCAAACTCTCTGCGCAAGATTGGCGACAAGCGCATCAAGATGGTGGGCATTGACCACGATGAAGTTGTGATCAAGGCCATCAAAGACGGTTTCGTCAACGGTACCATGCTGCAAAATCCCTACGGCCAAGGCTATATCGGTTCCTATGTGCTGGACAAGTTGCGCTCGGGCTGTACGATCAAAGCCGATGCACCATGGAAGTCAAATGCGCTCACCGTCAAGTTCGTTGACTCAGGCACGGTGTATGTGGATGCAACACAGGCAGATACTTACGTGGACGCCATGCGTGGCATTTCAAAAACACTCCTTGCCAGCATGGACAAGGATTTCCTGGCCTGCAAATAGGATCACTCTGGCAATGATCTGTCACCAATCCGGTTGTTACCCTCCCGTGGCAACCGGATTGTTGCTGGCCCATCGTTTGAGAAACTTGGTACCAATGGTCAATTGAAATGACCCACTTCAAACACTCGATTTCGCCCAGAAATCCCCTCCCCCTTATGGGGAGGGTTAGGGTGGGG
>JANMEM010000074.1:0-2770 GCA_031376985.1 Hyphomicrobiales bacterium | reverse complement strand
CGTCACATCGCCTGCACCAACGATCATGAGGTAAGAGCGAAGCTCCGGCACACCTTGCAGGATTTTTTCAATGTCGTCAGCATAGCGGCTTGTATAACCATAGCTTGAACCTTCCGGGGCCGAAGCCGAAACCATCACAGTGCCACGGTCTTCTGTCGGCGACAGTTCAGATTTGATCTGCGTGAAGAGGTAAGCACAACCCCCGGCCACGAGCAGCGCCACAAGCATGACCATCCAGCGCACTGCAATCACCGCCTGCAAGCTGCGGCGATAACCATTTTCAAGTCCCGCCAGCACCCGTTCGATTGTGCGCACCACCACATTGGATTTTTCCTGGTGGCGCAGCAATTTAGAACTCAGCATGGGAGTCAGCGACAGGGCCACAAAGCCAGACACCACAACTGCCCCCGCAAGAGTAATAGCAAACTCGAGGAACAACCGACCCGTTCGTCCCGGTGTAAAGGCGATGGGGGCATAGACGGCAGCCAGTGTCAGCGTCATGGCCACAATGGCAAAGCCGATCTCTCGTGCGCCCTTGATGGAGGCCGCAAAGGGCTCCATGCCGTCTTCAATATTGCGGTAGATGTTTTCCAGCATCACGATGGCATCATCCACCACCAGCCCGATGGCCAGCACAAAGGCCAGCAGCGTCAGCGTGTTGATGGTGAGGCCTGACACATACATCAATGCAAACGTCGCCACCAGCGAGACCGGAATAGTGACCACCGGAATGAACGCGGCCCGGAAGGAATGGAGGAACACCAGAATGATGAGCGTCACCAGCACCACGGCTTCCATGATGGTCGTGAACACATTGTTGATCGACTGTGCGATGAACACGGTGGAATCAAACCCGATTTCAACCGATGTTCCCTCGGGCAATGCAGCATTGATCTGCGGCAGTGCCGCCTCAACCGCTGTTGCCACGTCCAGCGGGTTGGCCACCGCCTGCTTGACGATGCCGATCGAGATTGAGGTTTCACCATTGTAGCGGCTCTCCCGGCGCACGTCCGCTGTGGCAAGTTCAACCCGTGCCACATCAGCCAGTTTGACTTGAAGCCCACCTGCATTTTTCAGAACGACGCCGCCAAACTCCGCAGCGGTGCCGAGTGATGTGCGGGACAATACGGTGAATTCGCGGTCCGTGCTTTCAATGCGGCCTGCAGGAATTTCGGCATTCTGGTTGCGGATGGCAGTTTCAACATCCTGCACTGTCAGCCCAAGTCCCGCCAGTTTGGCATGGTCAATCCATATCCGCATGGCATAGGTGCGCTCACCGTTCAGGCTCACATCAGCCACACCATTCAGGTTCTTGAAACGGTCCACAACGAAACGGTCGACGAAATCCGTCAGCGCCAATGCGTCCATTTTCGAGGACTTCACAATCATGAAAATAATGGGCTGCGCATCGGCCTCGACCTTTGCAATGGTCGGTTCTGAAATATCATCGGGCAATGAACGCCTGACCCGGCTCACCCGGTCGCGCACGTCGCTTGCCGCCGTATCAACGGAAATGCCAGCCCGGAAGCGGATGGTGATGCGGCTTGATTCAGCCCGTGAAGATGACTCGATGGTGTCAATGCCCTCGATGCCAGCCAGCGACCCCTCCAGCACCTGCGTCACCTGGCTCTCGATGATCTCGGCAGATGCACCCGAATAGCCGGTGCTCACTGAAACCTGCGGCTCATCAATGTTGGGATATTCACGGATGGTCAGGCGGCTGTAGGCCATAAGCCCGACCAGCACGAGGATCAGGCTGAGTACAGTGGCAAAGACGGGGCGGCGGATGCAAAGCTCAGGAAGCGACATGGGGCCTCACGGTTTCTTTTTGGGCGGCGCTGCAGATGCAGTGGCAACTTTGGCCCCGTCAGAAAGTCTTGTGCCGCCCGCAGTCACAACCTTTACACCAGCCTCAAGCCCCTTGACGATTTCAACAAAGCCATCCCGCCTGTCGCCCGTGGTCACAATGTGGCGTTTCACAGTGTCACCCTGCACTTCATAAACCATGGCTTCCTGTCCCTGCGGCAGCACTGCGGCTTCTGGCACCGTCACAGCATCACGCGATGGTCCCAGAATATCGGCTTTGACCAGCATGCCCGGCCGCAATTGCAGGCCTGCGTTGTCCAGCGTCGCCAGAATCTGCAAGGCCCGCCCGTTGACATCCACCACCGGGTTGATCGCCGTCACTTCGGCGCGAAAGCTTTTGCCCGGCACGGCTTCGGCGGTCAGGTCCACCGCCTGTCCGGTTTTGATATTGCTGTAGTAGCGTTCAGGAACACTCAGGCTCACTTTCAGTTTAGCGATGCTGTCAATGCGTACCAGCGGTGTTCCTGCCGTCACATAGGCCCCTTCCGACACCAGCCTGAACCCCAGTGTTCCATCAAACGGAGCCCGCACCACAAGGCGGCGCTGCTGTTCCTTCACAAGCTCGGCAGCACTTTGCGCCTGTTCAAGTTCGGCACGGGTCTGGTCCACCTGCGATTGCGCCACGGTTTGTGACCGTGCCAAGGTCTGCGCCCGGCGGAAACTGGTTTCAGCCAGTGCCAGTCTGGCCTGTGTGTCCTGTAGCTGCGCAGCAATCAGCGCACCATCAAGTTCAAAAAGCTGATCACCCTTTTTGACGGCTGCCCCGTCTACGGCAGAAACGGACACAAGTCGCCCTGTCGAATCCGCCGCAACCTCAGCCGTCTCAAGCGCCACCAAACTGCCGATCGCCGAAATGCTGTCGGTCAGGGTCTGGGTCTTCGATTCAGCAATTTCAACGGGGGAG